>JAFGKB010000239.1 GCA_016928755.1 Anaerolineae bacterium
CTTTCAAGTTTTAGATGACGGGTTAAAAGCAGTCTACATGTGCAGTCAAACTACCCGTCAATCATACCTTGAAGGAGTACTAGTGCTTGAATCTAAAGGTGCTGGAATTTTAATGGAAAGAGAGCGGATGTCAACCGGGGTTTTTTAAGTTTAAGCTGTGTAGTATAATTTAGTTGAGCATATTCTATTTTTAGGAGGGTTGGGTTACGATGACAGAGATACCAGGCCACTTAGATAAGTTTTTGAAAGAAGAACAAGATTCTACGGTTGTGCGTAAGATTTATGACCGCGCCTCACAGATTTTGACCAGTGGTGAGGAGATCCTCTATATTGCGGTCCAGAATAAGCCGGTGGTCAATATCACCCCAGAATGTGTGGTATTAACTACCCGGCGTTTTATTATCTATAAACCTAAATTGCTAGGTCAGGTAGATTTTGAGGATTATATCTGGCGCGATTTGCGGGATGCGCAACTCAAGGAAGAGGTTGTTGGAGCAAAGTTGACACTCCAAACGGTGGATGAGGGCGTGCTGGAAGTAGAGTATTTGCCTAAAGCCCAGGCGCGCCGTGTTTATGCGATTGCCCAGGAGATGGAAGAGAAGATGTTCGAAGAACGACGGGAGCGCGAATTGGAAGAGAAGCGCGCCGAGGCCGGTGGTATTATGATGCCTGGAAGTGTGCAGTCTGGCGGCCGTATCGATCCTGTGAAACGATTGCAGCAACTTAAAGAGATGTTAGACGCTAACTTGATTTCTGAAGCCGAGTACGAATCCAAGAAAGCTGACATCCTCTCTCGCATGTAGTGTTATATGATTTTTTAAGCGGTGAAATTCGTATAATCCATATCATCCGTGATTAATGGAGGGTCAATATGGTGTTTAAAGATGTAGCGGCTCTATTAGCAGCAGCAGAGCCTTTGATTGAGTTGGCGATTGCTGAGGATATAGGGCCTGGTGATGCGACCAGTGAATCGACATTGCCTATGGATACAATCCTTGAGGGGCGTATCATAGCCAAAGAAGCCGGCGTGATTGCGGGATTGCCGGTTGCCGAGGCGGTCTTCCAGGCGGTCGCCAGGAAACTATGCCCTGACCCGGCTAAGTGTTGGGATATTGAGTGTTCTTTTGTCCCGTATGTTACCGAAGGTCAGGATGTCGTTGCCGGTGAATTGGTCGCCGAGGTCAAAGCTCCCGGTCCCTGGTTATTGGCTGCCGAACGACTGGCACTTAATTTCCTCCAGCGCATGTCCGGGATTGCGACGGCCACCCGTCAATTTGTGGATGCCGTGGCGACGACGAATACCACGATTCTCGATACCCGCAAGACATTGCCAGGATACCGGGTACTCGATAAGTACGCGGTGCGTATGGGGGGCGGTTCTAACCACCGTATGTCACTCTTTGATATGCTGATGGTCAAGGATAACCATATTGACGGTTCTGGGGGGCTTACGTTAGCCGTTGCTAGGGCACGTGAACACCACCCCGAATTGCCCATTGAGGTCGAAGTGCGTAGCCTGGACGAATTGCGCGCTGCCCTGGCTATTACTCCGCCATTAGACCGTATTCTTTTGGACAATATGGCCCCCGATGTTATGCGTGAGGCGGTAGCCATAACGGCGGGCCGTGTCCCCTTAGAAGCCTCCGGCAATGTCACATTGGATACCGTCGCGGAAATCGCAGCCACCGGCGTGGACTATGTCTCAACCGGCAGTATCACCCATTCGGTACCTGCGCTTGACCTGAGTATGAAAGTCGGCCCTGCCTTTGCCCCTGCTCCCGATTTAGCGGCGCGTATTCAAAGGATTAAAGATACTTTTGGAGAGCGGCTTGTGATTTTGGGCCACCATTACCAACGGGATAGCGTGATTGAGTTCGCCGATTATCGAGGTGACTCCTTACAATTATCCCGCATTGCTACCCAGACGGATGCTGAGTTCATCGTCTTCTGTGGGGTGCATTTCATGGCCGAAGTCGCTGCGATACTGGCTAAACCCGGCCAACACGTCCTTATCCCTGACCCTACCGCCGGATGTTACCTTGCCGATACGGCTATGCCGTCCGGAGTCCAGGCGGCCTGGGATGTCTTAGCCGCTACGTTCGATGATGTAGAAGCCCAGTTTATGCCCATTACCTACGTGAACTCCTCTGCTGAACTCAAAGCCTTCTGTGGCAAGCATGGGGGTGTGGTGTGTACATCCGGCAATGCGTCCCAGGTGGTAAAATGGGCCTTAGAGCAGCGGCCCCGGGTTTTCTTCTTCCCCGACCAGCACCTGGGGCGTAATACTGCGCATAAGATGGGGTTTACAGATGATGAAATATTGTTGTGGGATCTGCTCTACCCGCCAACAGATGCCGCCTTGCAGAATACCAGGGTGCTTCTCTGGCCCGGTGCCTGTAACGTCCACCAGCGGTTTACCGTTCAGCATATCAAGATGGTGCGGGAACAGTATCCTGGTATACAAGTGGTGGTTCATCCGGAATGTAAATCCACGGTAGTGGATATGGCCGATGATGCCGGTTCAACGGCGCGTATTATCAAGCTCGTGGAAGCTGCTCCGGCAGGGACCCGATGGGCTATCGGTACTGAAAGCCGCCTGGTATACCGTTTGCAGAAACAGCATCCTGAACAGGTCGTCGTGCCCCTTTCAGATGTACCGCCTTATTGTGTGACAATGGGGCAGATTACCGTACACAATTTGGCCGAGATATTGGAAGCTTTAGAGAGTGGAAAATTACGTCATACAGTAACTGTGGACGCAGACATAGCGCGTTGGGCCAGGGTCGCCTTGGAACGCATGCTAGAGTTATCAAAATAGAAGGTGAGCATAATGCCATTTGAGACCGATGTATTGGTGATTGGTTGTGGTATCGCCGGTTCCATCGCTGCTTTGCAACTAGCCCAGGACCGGGAGCGACAGGTAACGGTTGTCACGCGCACCCGTGACCCAGAAGAATCCAATACCCGTTATGCGCAGGGCGGGATTGTCGCACGGGGGCAGGAGGATTCTGCGCATCTGTTAGTGGAAGATATTCTCCGCGCCGGTGCGGGCTTGAGTTACCCCCCGGCTGCGAAGCTACTTGCCGCTGACGGGCCGGAGTTAGTCTACCGTATCTTGTTGGAGCAGGCCGGGGTGTCATTTGACCGCAAATCTGGGGGGAAGTTGTCCTATACCCGCGAGGGTGGGCATTCTGTATCCCGGATTCTCCATGTAGGAGATGCCACGGGCCAGGCCATTGAGGCCGCTTTAATTGCCCGTTTGCGAGAACAGCCGAATGTTACCTTGCATACCGGCGCTACCGCAGTGGATTTGATTACCTCATCGCACCATAGCCGTGACCCGTTAGTCATTTATCAGCCGACCAAGTGTCATGGTGCTTATATTCTGGATCGGGAGGAAAACGCCGTTCACCGTATCTTAGCCAAAGCTACGATTCTGGCGACCGGTGGTCTGGGTCGTATCTACCGGCATACCACCAACCCCGCCGGTGCTCGTGGAGATGGCCTCGCTATGGCGCACCGTGCCGGGGCCTGGATTATCAATGCCGAATACATCCAGTTTCACCCTACTACCCTGGCCGTCCCCGGAACCGAGAACTTCTTAATTTCGGAAGCAGTGCGGGGTGAAGGGGCGCAACTCTTTACCCCTGATGGTCGGCACTTTATGGACCAGTACGCGCCTAAGTGGGGAGACTTGGCACCCCGTGATGTTGTGGCCCGTGCCATTCACCAGGAGATGCTGGAACACGGGTATCCCTATGTCCTGCTTGACTTGGCTAACGTTATGTCTGCCACCCGTATCCCGGAACGTTTCCCCACTATCTATACAACCTGTAAGAAAGCCGGCGTGGATATTACAACCCAACCCATCCCTGTAGTTCCGGCAGCCCATTATTTCTGCGGTGGGGTGCACGTAGACAGTTGGGGACGTTCCACCCTTGAGGGCCTCTACGCTGTCGGAGAAGTAAGCTGTACCGGTCTACACGGTGCCAATCGTCTGGCCAGCACCTCATTGCTTGAGGGGTTGGTCTGGGGGAACCGCGCTGCCCGTGATATCGCGGATCGTGAGGACTTAACCCTGGTCAAAGCGGTTGATATTCCCCCCTGGCAAGATGTAAGTGAGGGCGTGCCAGCCGACCCGGTGTTAGTCTACCGTGATTCCCGCACCATCCAGAATATTATGTGGCTTTATGTAGGGCTGGCACGTAATACCCATCGTCTCGCGCGGGCCTTAACCGACCTGAATCACCTGTGGGGCGTAATCGATCAATTCTACCGTACCACCCGCTTGAACGATAACTTGATCGGCTTGCGTAATATAGCACAGACCGCCTGGATTGTCACCAGTGCGGCCTGGCACAACCGGGAATCCCGGGGCGCGCACTACCGTGAGGACTCCACTGCCCATGAATTTGCCGGATTGTATGATGCGGAAGGGCCATTATTCAGCACTATTTCTGAATTCTGATCGATAGACCAATTCCTAAGACTACAAAAGTCTGCGTTATTTGTAGTCTTTTGTCTGTCCTTAAGGTTGTAAAGTGGTTAAGCTATGTTATACTTTCGTTATATGCGAAGTTGTGATAAACTAGATATTAGCGGATAGCATGTGATTTGATTTCGCGAACCTGGGGAGGACAAATCAATGGATGAGCAAAATAAATCCAAGCAACAACTTATTGATGAGCTTGTAGAAGCTCGGCACCGTATCGCTGAATTAGAATCTGCCCTAGATTCCAAATTTCATGATAATGAGATGGGATTTATCCAGCGTGAGACGATGGAGTTTGCCGGGATTGGTATGTACCGTTATCGTTTTGATGGTTCAATGTTATTTATGGACCGTGGTGCTTTAAGGATTTTTGAGTTAGAAGACATTTACCCTGATCCTTACGCCGTCCAGGGAAAGAAAATTGGCGAGCTGTTGATTTATACCGCCAAAGGGGGCCGTCTGCGCGAGCAACTCCGCGAAAAAGGCTATGTCCGAGCGTTAGATTATCCATTTAAAACTCTCAAGGGCAATGACCGCTGGGTACAACATGATTCTTATGTTGTCAAGGACCCTGACACGGGTGAGGAATTGGTTCAGGCTGTTATCCGTGATATTACGGCCCAGAAGAAGGCCGAACAGGAACGCGAACGGCTACAACACGAAATTATCGAAGCTCAACAACGTGCCATCCAGGAGCTTTCTACTCCCATTATCCCCGTTATGGAGCGTATTATTGTTATGCCCCTGGTCGGTAGTATTGACTCGTTACGTGCTAAAGACCTGATGCGCGCGCTCCTTGCCGGCATTAGCCAATACCGGGCCAAGGTCGTTATTTTGGACGTGACCGGCGTCCCGATTGTGGATACCGGTGTAGTTAACCATTTGAATAAGACCGTTCAGGCCGCCCATCTAAAAGGCACTCGTACTATTGTTACCGGTATCTCCGATGCGGTAGCGGAGACTATTGTTGACTTAGGTATTGATTGGACCGGTGTTGATACGTTGGCCGACTTGCGAACCGGCCTCATTGCTGCCTTAGATAGTTTGGGGATTAAGTTAGTAAAGAAATAGGTGTTTTACGCTGCGTGATAAAATGAGGGGTTGATATGGCTGATGCAGGGAAAACAAAGCAAGAGTTATTTGATGAACTGGTAACCGCCAAGCAGGAGTTAGCAGACCTTAAAGCCGTGGTTGCTGCTCATGCTGAGCAGCAACTGTCGGTAAATCAACAGAAGATGCTAGAGGCTGCCGGTGTCGGTATGTACCTCTATAAATTTGACGGCTCGATGTTGTTTATGGACCAAGGTGCTCTGAAAATCTTCGAGATAGAGGACGTTTATCAAGACCCTTACGCCGTCCAGGGTAAAAAGATCGGCGATTTGATGGTTTATACCGGCCCTCGGGGGCGTCTCCGTGCCGAGATGCGCGAGCGTGGTAAAGCCTTGGGTGTTCTCTATCACTTCCAAACGCTGAAAGGTAATCAGCGTTGGTGTTTACATGACTCCTATGTTATCCAACACCCTGAGACCGGTGAGGATATTATCCAGGCCATCATCCGTGATATCACAAAGCAGAAACTTGCAGAAGCAGAACAGCAGCAGTTACAAGAAGAGATTATTGAGGCCCAGCAACGCGCCATCCAGGAACTTTCTACCCCTATTATCCCCGTAATGGATGGCATTATTGTGATGCCGCTTATCGGAAGTATTGATTCCCTACGCGCCAAAGACCTGTTACGGACATTGTTAGCTGGAATTGGTACCTATCGCGCCCGTGTAGTGATCCTCGATATAACGGGTGTCTCTATTGTAGATACCGGTATCGTGAACCATTTAGATAAAACCATTCAAGCCGCGCGTCTCAAAGGTGCCCGTACTATTGTTACCGGTATTTCTGATGCAGTAGCGGAGACCATTGTTGATTTAGGTATTGATTGGAGTGGCATTGATACATTGGCCGACCTGCGAACAGGTTTAATTGCTGCCCTGGACTGTTTGGGGATTAGGTTGGCGAGAAAGTAGCATTCTTTAACACACATCGTATAGCGAGAGTGAGGTATATATATGGCTGATTTAGAGATGTCCAAACAAGAGATACTTGATGAATTGCTCGCAGCGCAACAAGAAATCACTGACTTAAAAGCTGTTATTGCGGCTCATGATGATAGCCGTATCTCAATGAATCAACAGAAGATGCTTGAGGTTGCCGGTGTCGGTATGGTCCTTTATAAATTCGATGGTACCGTGTTATCAATAGACCGTGGCGCGCTTAAGATTTTCGACCTAGAAGATGTCTATCCAGATCCTCGGGCTGTCCAGGGTAAAAAAATGGGGGATTTGATGGTCTATACCGGACGCCGGGGACGTTTACGTTCTATCATACGTGAGCAGGGTAAAGCCCAAAATGTCCTCTATGATTTCAAGACGGTTAAAGGCGATCTGCGCTGGTGTTTGCATGACTCTTATGTTATCCAACATCCTGAGACCGGTGAGGACATCATCCAGGCGATTATCCGCGATATTACCGAACAGAAACTTGCCGAAGCTGAGCAAGAACGGTTGCAGCAAGAGATCATCGAGGCACAGCAACGCGCCATCCAGGAACTTTCCACTCCTATTATCCCGGTTATGGATGGCATCATTGTGATGCCCCTTGTGGGGAGCATTGATTCCTTACGCGCCAAAGACCTGTTACGGACATTATTAGAGGGTATTACCCACTATCGCGCCCGGGTGGTGATTCTTGATGTGACCGGTGTCTCAATCGTGGATACCGGCATCGTGAACCATTTAGATAAGACAATTCAGGCCGCGCGTCTTAAAGGTGCCCGCACTATTGTTACTGGCATCTCCGACGCGGTGGCGGAGACCATTGTGGATTTGGGCATTGATTGGGGAAAAATTCAGACGCTTTCAAATTTACAGGCCGGATTGCTGGCCGCTTTACGCAGCTTAGGCATACAATTAGTTAGCACCGCATCTAATACTACGCACTCGGACTAAGGGAGAATATTTATCGTGTTTATGGACGACGATTTTACAGATGATGCAATGTCCGGGGTAGCATCGACCATTCAGAAACTTGAAGACCTGTTGTTGGTGACCGTCCCCCGTGATTTGATGGATGATCAAGTTCTCAGCTTGCGCCGGGAAGTTGTCAAGCACATCCGCCTATATAATTCACTCTGGGTATTACTCGATTTCTCCCAGGTTGATATCTGCGATAGCTACTTTGGCCGTTTTATCCAAAGTATGGCTAATATGGTGCGCCTCACAGGTGCGCGGGTCATTATCTCCGGTTTGCAAGATGCTGTCATTGAGACTATGGTGGAACTGGGGATGACATTGCCTGATGTCCGCGCCGTTTTGGACCTGGATGAAGCATTGGCAATGAGCCGGACCAATGGCAAGGTGGATGCGGATACTTCAGAGACAGAATTGGCAGAACTATCTTTTTTAGATTCTTCTACCTTTGACTTCTTCGAGGTTTAATATGGTTAGTCCAAGGTTGGCATCCAGAACGTGGTCAATAGAAGGTATGGTTGATGTGGTAACTGCCCGGCGATGTGGGCTAAAGACGGCATTATCATTAGGCTTTTCTACCCCTGAGGCGACGAAAATAGCTGTGGTTATCTCGGAATTAGGGCGTAATATCTTGCTTTATGCTGAGCGTGGACTTATAACGGTCAGTCCGCATAGTGATACTCTGCCTTATATTGAGATTATCGCTCAAGACCACGGGCCTGGTATAGAAGATGTCGAACGTGTCTTAGCCGGTGGCTATACAACTTCTGGTGGTTTGGGTAAAGGTGTTTCCGGCTCGCGCCGTCTGATGGATGAGTTTGAGATTGAGACGGCAGTGGGAGAGGGGACGAAAATTAGAGCCGTTAAGCGGTTGTACCGGAGACGTTAACTCGCGTTAATGTTTTAGTGTGTGCATAAGAGTGTTGGTATAGAGGGCGCAACCCGCATCTTGGTCAAGCGGGATGCCGATATTGTCCTAGTGTGTCAGAGAGCTAGATCATTAGCTGCTGATCTTAAATTCTCAGGTAATGATCAAGTAGCGCTTGTTATTGCTATTTCAGAGATTGCCCGTAATATTATTTTATATGCCGGTGAGGGCGAGATCTTTATAAAAACAGTATTTGATGGCGACACCCCAGGGATTTGCATCGTCGCTCGTGACCAGGGCGCAGGTATCTCGGATGTCTCACTGGCATTACAGGATGGTTACTCTACCGGTGGGGGATTGGGCGTTGGTCTGCCCGGTGCCCGGCGTTTGATGGATGAGTTTGAGATTGATTCTAAAGTTGGACAAGGGACAACGGTGGCAATGATAAAATGGAACCGGTAAACTATGGTACGGGCGAGTTAGTATCCCCAGATGTTCCTCTCGTAACTTATGGTGTCGCGATGCAGAATTTCCCCGGTGAGGCAGAGTCAGGCGATCAGTATATTGTCGCCGATTTCCCTAATGGGATGCTAGTTTCGGTCATTGATGGCTTAGGACATGGAGACAAGGCGAGCTTAGCCGCCAAGCGAGCGGTTGCAGTGCTCCAGAAAAATCCGCACCGCCCGGTAGATTGGTTACTCCAAGAGTGCCACCGGGCATTAAGAGGGACACGGGGTGTCGTGATGAGCATCGCGTCGTTCCATGCCTTCGATAATAAAATGACCTGGTTGGGAATCGGTAACGTCTACGGTATGCTCTTAAAGGCAGATGTGCCTTTTGGTTCCAAACCCAATACTCTGTTGTTACGGGGTGGTGTGGTGGGGTATAACTTACCTACTTTACGCCCCTTATCTGTGACTGTCAATCGGGGGGATACTTTGATATTTGTCACCGATGGCATTCGCAGCAGTTTCTCCAAGGATTTGTCAATTGATGTCCCGCCACAGTCAATGGCCGATGAAATCCTATCCCAGCACCGGCGCGGTACTGATGATGCGTTGGTACTCGTTGCCCGGTACCAGGGAAAACCTTCAAGCAAATAGCGGCCATATCCATAGCCGCTATTCTCTCTTTATATGCCTTCTTCTTTTTATCATCAAGCGCAGAATACTGCCTTGTGCTCAACCTAATTATAGATACTCAACCTCACTGCCGGCGCGGTAACCTCTCTTAGCACTTGCTTGGTTAGCGGGTTAATGGTCCACTTCACTTGTAAGATTTCCCCTTGTTGTAGCTCCAACCCGGTCAGAATATTGGGCACAATACAACAGCCGGTGTTAAAATAAGGTGCCCGGTTATCGGCTGTGCTTATTGGGCGGTGGGTGTGGCCGCAGATGATGGGTTGGTGATTATCCTCTACCCAGGTGATAAGTCGTTGTTCAATACTTCTTCGGGTGAGGTTTTTCGTTGCCAAACGTGGAGCACGTCCAAATCCTAGCAGTTGGATACGTCGCCAGATATGCCGGATAACCGGCCGGGTTATGTTCTTAAGCCGGTCACTTTTAATATCAGCCTGGTGACCGTGGGTCACAAAGATGTATTGTCCGGTGTTCTTATGGCTTAAGATAAGACCTTCCCTGGCCAACATCCCATCTTTGTCTATATAGTGTGCTTTTCGATACGCCGTAATATCGTGGTTTCCGTAAAGTAGATGTAGTCGTTGTTGGTCGTCGAACTGGTGCAACATCTCAAACGTTTGGCCGTGTGCCTTGCGTATATCATCAAAGTTTTTATTCTTCCATAACTCTTCGCCATCACCGACTTCAATGTAAGTAAATCCCTGATTGTAGTACTGGCTTAGTACATAGAGAAACAGTGACTCATTTCTCGCAAATTCATCTGTTGCACTATTATCACCCCGGTGTGTATCACTGAAGAAGATGAACCGGGAATTATCATCAAAAGAAACCTTCTCGGCATCCTTAAAAGTTTTACTTAATTGTTTGTGTGTTATCATCTGCCAGATATCTTGGTGTAGTAGTGGGTGATACCAAGGATACGCTCCGGTCGTAATGCTTTCCTGTGTTGCGATCATAATCACTCCGTATTGATAAAATAAATGCTTACTATAACTGCGTCTCACCTAGAATAGTTTAAAGGATGTTTATTAAGCTTGGGTTATCCTCATCTTAATAAACGTTTAATATTACGTAAAACCTTGTTACAGGTTTCATTGTTACCAACAGCCCGGCTTCCTGGAAGGTAAGCCGGGCTGTTAGTGATGAGCCGGAAACGGAATAAACTTTCGGAGCACCTTTAGGCATAATTCCTTAGCCGTTGCATTGCCTCCTGGATTTTCTCCAGGGGGGCCGTGGCAGATATCCGTATGTAACCTTCCCCGGCAGAGCCGAAGAAGGTGCCCGGTGCGACGGCGATACCTGTTTCTTTGAGTATGGACAACGCAAACTCGGCGGACCGTTCGCCTTCTGGTATGCGTGCCCAGATATAGAA
>JAFGKB010000042.1 GCA_016928755.1 Anaerolineae bacterium
CAAGTCAAGTTACGCGGCTATGGCTGTATCTCACATTTTGTAAAACCGTTTATCCATAAGAGTCAAAGACAGCTAATGGAGACCTAGAGTCTAATCCTACAATTTTATGCTACAATGTGAATGTTTTATTGGCCCCGTAAGTCATTAGAACAGCCTCAAAACACCCAAAACTGAATTGCGGGACAGCCATAAAAATCCAGTTTCTTACATATAATGAAGGAGATAAACGAATATGTCATTACGATTGAGTGCAAAAAAGTTCTGGTATTGTCTACTCGGCTCATTAGGACTACTATTGGCCTTGGGATTCTTGATTAACCAATCTGTCCAAGCCTTCGCCATTAACGCCCTTACTCCTATTGATACCGGGGAAGGCAAGTATATTAATATTATGACCGATGCACAGGGCACAACCCATATAGTTTACTATATGGAAGAAATAACGGGGAATTATGTCTATTACGCCCATAGCAACACTAATAATACTTTTAGTCAGCCCATCCCCATTGGTGAGGGGCAAAATCCCGTCCTGACTGTATCACCAGATGGAACTGTTCACATTGCATGGGATGAAGAAATAGATAGCTTTAACCGGAAAATAAATTACGCCACAGATCAAGGGATAGGCACATTTGTAACCACAACGGTAGCTACACAAGGCACACTTTCAGCCGCTAAGCTGGCTATTGTAGCCGGTGATAACGGAGTACACCTCTTATATACCGGTTATGGTTCGGGCTTTAAAGAAGCCATTTACCATACCGAAAATACACAAGGAACTTTTACCGAGCCATTAGTCGTTGCAGAAACCGACCAGGGTGTAGGAACACCAGAAGCCGTACTAGATAGCGAAGGACATCTACACCTTGTATGTGGTGGCAAACTGGAGTTTGGCGGGGACCAATTTCTGCTATATACCCATAATAAAAGCGGTGACTTCGCAGACCTGACACCTATTATAGATACAGATAACGTTTTTCAACCGGATGCTATCTCTTTAAGTTTAGACGGAGACGGAAAACTTTATGTCGCTTACGAGCAGAGTAATGGCGTTTACTACACAAGTAACTACAGTGGTACATTTGGAAATCCGTTGGAAATCACAAGCCGGGGCACCGACCCCCGAGTTTTTCTGGATGAGGACGGGACAACCCATATCATTTATGCCGGGGCGCAGGCAATGGTCGATAGCCAAGGCGTGATGTACACAAACAATAAAAATGGTGACTTCGATTACCCGGTTAGATTATATAAAAATTACCACGATCAAGAAGCTTATGGCCCGCACTGGTGTCTAAAGGATAACCACTTTGTACACGCCGGATTACAAGTATGGAGTGCAGAGAAAGGTGATTACGAAGTGGGATACCTCTTAATTGATATGAACGACCCGCAACTATATCACCTATTTAATGAGTTCCAGGCTATCACTGACGATGGCAACGCACGGACCGACGCATCACCCGCAATAGACACGGATAGCAACAATAACACCTATATCGCCTATATCAGTGTCCATCCTCAGATAGGTGCTCCAGATGGGGTTGCCGGCGATATTATGGTTACAGATAACACATCCGGAACTTTTTCAACACCAATTACCATCACCGGCGAAGATATGGGCGGCTATTATTCTAAATCGCCGGCCCTCTTCGTAGATACTAATGACACCACCCATGTAGCGTTTCTCAGAACCACCGGACAGTTTGATGCCGGGGGCCAAGTATATTACACTCATAATGCCGGTGGATCTTTTACCGAACCCATCACAATTGTCCAAGATGCAATCTGGAACGTGGAAATTGTTGCCGATAGTCAAGGAACGGCGCATATCGTCTACTGTGGTGAGGGCGAATCCGGCGACAGCTACTATTACTACACCCACAACTATTCAGGGGAATTCACCAATACGTTAACCTTGGGCACAGCCAGTTCCTTTGGCTACTTTTCACTGGCTATCGACCCAGAGGACCATATCCATATTGTCTGGTTAAGCGCTGATGAAAACCTTTATTACGCTAATAACATCAGTACCCCACTGACGGACTCTCAGCAAATCAGCATAGCCAACACCTCCACCGACACTTTCTCCGATCCAAATCTTGCGGCAGATAACCAGGGTAATGCCCATATCGCCTACCGTTCCGCTGCAGACACTTCTGACTTGGTCTATATGAACAATATCGGCGGCAGTTTCGGTATCACCGTACCGCTCAATGGCCGCAGTTCAAATTCATTTAAGCCGGCGATCACAGTTGATGGTTTGGGACACGTCCATATGCTCTACCTGGGTAAGGATAATTACGGCGGGAACCAATTAGAGTATAGGGTTGACCGGGGCAATAGCTTTGGCGAACCAGAATTAATAGCGACTGGGGATGTAGGAGCAGAAGGACATTACATCGTTATTGACAATGCCTACCAGGCGCATATCGCCATATATGCACCTATCAACAACGCTTACGCGGATATTTATTACCTAAGCGGCTTTGTCGGTGACTTTCACCGCATAACAGGGTACGCCAGGAATGATGATGGCGAGGGGCTAGAAGAAGTCACAATTACGGTAACAGATGCAAACGGCAAGATCATCACAACTACGACCGATAGCAGAGGCTATTTTAGCGAAGGCGGATATGCCCATACCTTTGCTAATGGGACCTACACCGTTACGGCCACACGAGAAGAAGACGATATATTTATCCCGGCCCAGTATAATGTCACCCTAGGTCCCAGCCAGGCACTGATGTTCAGCCTAGTAGAGCCTATACCTAACTGCCCCAAGCCCCTACAAGCAGTAACTATATCGGGGCCACTAACCGGGGAAACAGCGACCCTTTACACCGGCAATCGTTATACATTTGAGGCCGTGCTTACACCACCCGATGCGACAACGCCGCTCACCTACACATGGTCACCGGCACCGGACAATGGACAAGGCAGCTATCGCGCCGGCTACCAATGGGAAGAACCTGGTGCATATACCATCAGCCTAATTGCCGAAAACTGTGGCGGTAAAGTAACGACCCAACGGACTGTTACAGTAGAAGAGGAAATAACAGACTACCATAACATATTCTTGCCTTTGCTTATCCGAGGATAGAACAAGTCTTCATTAATAACGCATCCTTTACTAAATCGTGACTTGTCATTGACTGATAAAGGCTTTACAATAACTACATCACAAAATAGCGCTTTACCCCTTTAGTCACAGAACATCGCACAGACGAGTATGCAGAGTTTTTTTAAGAACCAAAGGCAATGATTTAAAGGAGAGAACTATGACGGAAGAAGCTAAGCCCGCCACCATTTTATTAATTGATGATGAAGAAAGCTTATTATTTGGGCTGACGGCTATTATCAGACGGGCTGGATATGAAGTCATATCGGCAAATAATGGAACAGACGGCATACAGCTAGCCAGGGAGAACCATCCTGACCTGATACTCTGCGATGTAATGATGCCTCCTCCTGACGGCTTTGAGGTACGCAGAATACTGAGTATAGATCCTGAGACTGCCTGCATCCCTTTTATTTTCGTCACAGCACGGAGCACACAGACTGACAAGGTCCAAGGTATTGAATTAGGGGCTGACGACTACATCACCAAGCCCTTTGACCGGCAAGAATTAGTAGCCCGGATTAAGGCAACATTGAGACGTGACAACATCAGTCGCCAGCGGGGCAAAGTCGATGCGGAAACCCAAATGGAACGGATGCGCCAGGAAGTTATTAAGAACTTCACCCATGAACTACGCACCCCCTTATCGAAGATAATGCTATCCCTGAATTTGATTCTCAAAGAGAAACTTGGAGAGAGACAGGATGATAAACAACAATTCCTAAGAACTGCCTTGGGAAGCGCGAAACATCTGGAAAACTTGATTGATGATCTGCTATTTCTCAGTCTTATAGACCAAGGAGAACTGGACTTTTTCCGGCAGCCTATTCGCTTAACATACCAGTTTCACGAACCTATCGAACAATGTTTACAACGCTGGCAAACCAAGAATTTGTTGGCAAGGGTTATCGTAGAACCGGGTGTAGAGATCTATGCGCCCCGGAATCGCTTCCAGCAAGCGCTGATCCATCTTATAGACAACGCTTGTAAATTTAGCCCGGAACAAGGCGAAATCCATATGCACCTGGAGCCTAATGGCATAGGAGGGTGTATTTTAACGATAACCGACCAAGGGCCTGGTATCCCAAAGGATCAATGGGAAAAGGTTTTCGAGCGATATTATCAAGTGAGCCAGGGTGATGGGCGAGTTTACGAGGGCTTGGGGATTGGATTGACCATTGCCAGGGCTTTTGCACAGGCATTAGGGGGTAATGTCAAAATCCTGGATTCGGAAGCGGGCTGTCGTGTACAGATGGTACTGGGACCAATCTCAGAAGAAGACCAACCGGTCATAACTTAGGAAGAATATATGGGTGCTCTCCCCTATGGTATATTCCTTTTTATCACCAGTCTTATAGCAACCGTACTGGCTTATATGGCCTGGCAACGAAGAGAAGCTACAGGAGCCAAATTAATCACGCTCTTGATGTTAGCTGTTGTGGAATGGTCATTGAGCTATATGTTACAATTAGTCAGCACCTCCTTAGCAACAAAACTCTTCTGGACTAAATTACAATATCCAGGCATCGTTATTATACCCCTGGCTTGGCTGGCATTAGTGCTGCAATACACCGGTCAGGCCCGGCAGTTGACACTTTATAAAACCCTCTTACTCACCAGTATCCCTTGTCTTACAGTCATCATGGCATGGACTAATAAATACCACCACCTTTTCTACAACCAAGTAGCCTTAGATACAACCTCATATACGTTTCCCACGTTAAAAATAGTATATGGTCCCTGGTTCTGGATTCATAGTAGCTACTCCTACATCCTTCTAGCCACCGCGGCACTGCTAATTATGCAAGCTTTTAAGAAAGCACCGAGGCTTTACCGGCAACAGACCGGGATACTATTGCTAGGGATGTTAGGGCCTTGGGTCGGCAATCTACTCTACCTGTTAAACTTTAGTCCTTTAGACTTAACACCATTTGCTTTCACAATTACCGGTGTGCTCCTTGTTTTCGGATTGGTACACTACCAACTCCTTGAGATTGGGCCAATGGCGCGCGACACAGTCATTGAGAGTATGAAAGATGGGATAATCGTGTTAGATACCCAAGGGCGTATTTTAGATTTTAACCCGGCAGCCGAGAGAATACTGGGACACTCAGTCAGACAAAATGTGGGCAAATCAGTATGGCAAATTCTTTTCAAGACACCCTACCTCTCAGAGAGTTACCGCAAAGCTACAGAGATGCGTAAAGAGATTATCTTAGAGAATGGAGAAACACAGCGTTATTACGATATGCATATCTCGCCGCTCTATGACCGCCAGGGACGTGTAACGGGACGGCTACTGGTATTACGTGATACAACCCAACGCAAAGAAGCCCAAGAGGCATTACAATACCGCGTCGCATTCGAGCAATTAATCACCAATCTCTCGACAAAATTCATCAGTCTGCCTCACGATAAAGTTGACCAAGAAATTCACCAAATGCTGCAAGCAATAGCTGAATTTATAGGAGTAGATCGCAGCTATATTTACTTATTAACCGAGAATAACACTACAATGGAATGTACGTATGAATGGTGCGCTGAAGGCATCAAGCCCAAAACAGAGAACTTCCAAGCCATCCCCACAGAGAGTTTGCCGTGGTGGATGGGAAGATTGGAACGTTTTGAAAATATCTTCCTACACAGTGTTGAAGACCTCCCAATTGATGCACGGGCCGAAAGGGTCTTCTTAAGAGCGCAAAAGGTTCAATCTGTGATTGTGGTACCGATGCTTTACGGCCAAGACTTGATAGGGTTGCTTGGATTTGAAGCCATACGACAAGAGAGAGAATGGCAAGAAGAAAACGTAACATTATTAGGGGTAGTAGGCGATATTGTAGCAAGCGCGCTAAAACGTCAACAGGCCGAACAAGCATTACACCAAAGCGAGGCCACAAACCAGGCTATCCTTAATGCTATCCCGGACCTAATGTTCCGTATTGATCAGGAAGGCTATTTCCTGGATTTTAAGGTCAGTGATTCCAAACAAATGTACCAACCCTCAGAGACAGTCCTTGGCAGCCATCTCAAGGATATGCTCCCCGGAGAAGTTGCAAAAAAAGCCCTGGAGCATATCAACAAAGCTTTAACAACCGGCGAAGTACAACTTTTTGAATACCAGCTTGAACTACAAGATGGCAGCATCCATACTTACGAGACACGGCTGGTCACTATCAATGCGAACGAGGTACTTTCCATTGTGCGGGACATCAGCGAACGGGCACGCCTGGAACGGATGAAATCAGATTTCATCAACCGCGCATCCCATGAACTACGTACCCCTTTGACCACAGCTATCCTGATGGTGGAATTGCTGCGGGAGGGTGGCCCCAATCAGGAAACCGAACAATACTGGAAAATTCTAAAGCAGGAATTACAACGTCAAAAAGAAATCGTGGAGGATTTACTAGTGGTAGGTCGCCTGGAAAACGGCCGCTTAAAATTACATCCCAAGGCATTGAACCTGCCCCCGCTATTAGATGAAGTCATATCCATAATGGAAACTCGCGCAGAGACCAAGAAACTAGCATTGCTAAGTGACTATCCACATCAATTACCGAGCATCAATGGCGACCAAAACGGGCTAAAGCGTGTATTTGTGAACCTTTTGGACAATGCCATCAAATTTACACCGGCGGGTGGTCAAATCCGACTTACAACCGGGAAAAACCGGGAGGGGATTAATGTACACATACGTGATACCGGCATTGGAATCCCACCACAAGACATATCGGAACTATGCGGACGGTTCTTTCGCGCCAGCAACGCGATCCATAAAGAGATACCCGGCAGCGGTATGGGCCTTTATATGGTGAAATCTATCGTTGAGGAATTAAACGGACAGGTCACAGTTGAGAGCGAACTGGACGCAGGGACAACCGTCACTGTATCGCTGCCCTATCGCAAAGAATAGAAGACTACACATTTCCATTCCAAACACGGGAAGCACAGCGGTTTCCGACTACACCCTATCGGTTTCGTTCCCATAGGCAAAGGCCGTTAGG
>JAFGKB010000240.1 GCA_016928755.1 Anaerolineae bacterium
ACGATAGAACCGGCAAGTTTACCCAGTAAATCAACAGCACAATCAGTCGATAGTACATCAAGATGCAATATTGTCGTACTACCAAGAGAGTGCGCCAGTTCTACATCACGTGTGGTTAATAACACAGGGGCATTTGACGGACAAGCTGATTTAAGTATTTGGACAGCCTCAAACCAGGACTCACGTACATCGTCAACTATTAATAATATCGCTCCATATTCGATAATATGTTTGTGAAAAGCACTGCGCATTATCTCAACGCAAGTATTAATATCAGTCAATTGTCCAATATCCTCATGCAACAAACGCGCCCACGCCCTTAAAATAGGCCAGGGATTCCCTCGAGTAGACGCAAAATCTGCCCAGTAAATACCCCCGGGAAACTTTGCTCTAAACTCATTAGCAAATTTAAGGGCTAGTGAAGTTTTACCTACGCCCCCCATTCCATACAATGCAACGATCTTAGTTACTTTCTGATTTCCACATAAAAGCTTAAATAAATTTGATAATTCCTTAGCACGCCCCGTAAAAGATTTCGTCGTAGCAGGTGGAACAGATTTAGCTAAATACCGATCCGCTTTTCCTAATTCACTCTTAATATTTACAATATTATTACTTCCTATAATATTTCCCATACCCTCTATGGTTATTGTAGGATCAGTAAAACCATTATCGCTTTTTTCTAACATGACCGGCTCCTTATTACGCTAGATTATTAAAACTAGCTACCTGGAAATAAATAATAGTAGGCAATAAATCGATTTTTATACACTCTTACTTAAGAATGAATTGCTGGATCAGTTGTGAGGTGACTATATCTTAAGTATAATGAAAATGGCAATAAGAGTCAAAATTTGTAAGTACTAACTTTAATAAATTCTTGCTATAATAGGGTTAATTAGACATATACTTATTCCCATATTTGTTAAAAACTCACAGTGCAACCCAACACACTATTATTTAATGAAAGGGCACAGGGGCATGGATCACAAAACAGAAGATGCAGCATATTGCGAATTGGCAATGTTACGAAAGCAAGTCCAACTCTTGGAAACGCGCATCCGTGAATTGGAAGCGCGGCCCTCTATCACTGAAATAGAAACAGCCCTTAGAATCAGTGAGAGCCGCTATCTGGCCACTATCGACCAGCAAACCGACCTTATCTGCCGTTTCAAGCCAGATGGCACGCTTACTTTTGCTAACCGTGCCTATTGTCGTTATGTTGGCAAACAGAGAGAACAAATTTTAGATGCCTATACCATCTATGACTTTATTCCCCTTGAAGACCAACCAAAAGTCCGGGAACACCTGACCTCTTTTCACTATAATAAACCGGTAGCAACCATAGAGCATCGTGTGATAGCTAGAGGGGGAAAAATTCGTTGGGTGCAATGGATTAATCGTCCGATTTTTAGCCCGGCAGAAAAGATTATCGGATTTCAATCTGTAGGGCAGGATATTACCGAACGCCGGCAAGTCGAAGAAGCCTTAAAGAAAAATGAAGCGAACCTGGCCGCGATTATAGAAAATACCCCCGATGCTATCTGGTCAGTAGATGAGGAATTCCGCATTGTTAAGTTTAACTCTCCGGCAAAACAGAGATGTAAGATAATTTTCGGGAAAGAGATGCAAAGTGGTATGAGCGTAGCGGATATTGTCCCCCCGGCAAGCCAAAGGCAATGGATAGAACGGTATAAGCGCGCAATCCAGGGAGACAGTTTTACCCTAGAAGAACAATACACGCTTAATAATCAGACTATCGCTTTTGAGCTTTCTTTTTATCCGATCCTGGATGAATGGCCCCCTAGAGGTATTGCAGTATTTGCCCATGAGATCACACATCGCAAGGAAGCCCAAGCATTGCTTAGACGACGCGATGCCATACTGGAAGCGATTGCTTTTGCGGCTGAACACTTCCTTAAGTTCGGTTCGTGGAAGACACAGTTACCCGATGTATTACAACGGTTGGGCATTGCGGCCGATGCCAGTCGGGCTTTTGCAATGCAGTACCAAGACCGAAATAACTCAACTTTTGCCGTTATCTTGGATGGCTGGGAGACGGTAGATATTATCCCAATTCTAGGTAAGCTTAAGGGTCAAGGATATGATATACAAAGTGCTGATCTCAGAGTTTGGCAAACGCAGTTAAGTAAAGGCCGTCCGTTGCAAACCCATAGGGATGAATTACCGGAAAGAATACAGCAAATCCTAGCGGCCAGAAATACTTTCTCTATCCTGGCCTTGCCGGTTTTTGTAGGAAATGTACTTTGGGGATACTTAGAATTTGACCAATGTATTTACAAGCGCGTATGGTCCGAATTAGAAATTGAGGCATTACAAACCGCCGCTAATATTCTAGGCGCGGCAATACTAAGCCAGAAAGCCCTGGCGGATTTGAGAGCTGAACGCGCTCTTTTAGAAGCAACTGTGGCAGAACGCACTACAGACCTCAGTATGGCCAATGCGGAGTTGGCACGGGCAAACCGGCTAAAAGATGAATTCCTGGCCAATATGAGCCATGAACTACGTACACCGCTCAATGCCATCCTGGCTAAAACAGAAATCATTCAAGAAGGTATTTATGGTACCGTCAATGAAAAGCAATACGCCGCACTCAACACCATAGAGGAGAGCGGCCGGCATCTTTTGGCACTCATTAATGATGTGCTCGACCTAGCCAAAATCGGGGCCGGTAAAGTGGAGTTAGCTATGGCCCAAGTCTCAGTGCCCGCCCTCAGTGAGTCTAGTTTGCGTATGGTTAAGTTATTAGCGCAGCAAAAACACATCCAAATCCATACCCACATAGATAATCGAGTCATGACTCTACAAGGGGATGGCCGACGACTCAAACAAATTTTAGTTAATCTATTGAATAATGCGGTCAAATTTACCCCGGAAGATGGTGAAGTGGGTTTAACCATTAAAGGAAACTCTCAGCACGAAATCGTTGAGTTTACTATATGGGACACCGGAATAGGCATTAATCCCCATGATTTGAAGAAACTCTTCAAACCCTTTATGCAAATTGACGGTGGATTGACCCGTCAACACGAAGGCACCGGGTTAGGGCTGGCCCTGGTTCATCAACTTGTAGAAATGCACGGAGGCAGCATAACCGTTGAGAGTACGATTGGTAAAGGAAGCCGGTTTACAGTATCATTACCTTGGATTATGGCCCATCACAATGGACAACAACAAGAGTTTAGTTCACAGACAGCCCCAGATTCTATACCAGAACTTGTGACGGGAACTATGCCGTTAGTGCTTATTGCAGATGACAACATCTGGACACTGGAAACTTTAGAGGATTACCTGGAAGCGAAAGGCTTCCAGACAATCCTCACCCACAATGGAAAAGAGGCCGTCCAGCAAGCACAGAAACTACAGCCGGATTTGATTCTAATGGATATTCAGATGCCGGAGATGGATGGGATTGAGGCCATGCGCAGTATACGCGCGTGTCCGGATTTATCAGATACTCCTATTATTGCCCTGACTGCCCTGGCTATGCCGGGGGATAAGGAAGAGTGTCTCGAAGCGGGTGCTAATGACTATTTAAGCAAGCCGTTGAGCCTCAAAGCCCTCATCGGCGTGCTAGAGACTTATCTAGGATAGACGATAACGTATTTTATGAATAATAAATTTGTAGCACATAGCCCAAAAATCCAGCGCCGGCGAAATGTATATGTGATAACTATCGGGATCCTTGTCCTTGGTCTGGTCCTATATTTGAATGGCACACCCCAGATACTAACAGCGGGACGACCACCACAGCCAGGGGATAAGACGATCACGGTTATTGCGGATTATAATTATCCCCCCTATGAGTTTATGAATGAGAATGGCAAGGCTGCCGGCTACAATGTAGATCTGCTTAAAGCTATCGCGGAAGAGCTAAATGTAAATATCCAGATCAATGTAGCCCCGTGGACACAGGCACGCGCGGCTTTTGAAAATGGCGAAACCGACGTACTGAATATGTTCTATTCAGAAGAACGGGATAAGGAATTTGATTTTTCCAGCCCCTATATAGTTGTT
Source organism: Anaerolineae bacterium (assembly GCA_016928755.1). Classification (GTDB taxonomy): domain Bacteria; phylum Chloroflexota; class Anaerolineae; order B4-G1; family SLSP01; genus JAFGKB01. Next base: position 4,039 of record JAFGKB010000240.1, read on the forward strand.
TATCACGCTATCTTTGTGCGTACAGAAGAAACAGCTATCGAGGGACTGAAGGATTTAAAGGGCAAACAAGTTATCGTGCAGGAAGGTGATATTATGCACGATTACGCACTAGAGAATGACCTAGACGCGGAGTTGATTACCGTTGAGTCTCCAGAAGATGCCCTCAGATTACTGTCTCTGGGAAAATATGACTGTGCTTTACTGATTTACCAACAAGGTCTTTATTTAAAAGACCGGTTACAACTTATAAACATTACCACAGCCGGGGAACTGTTCTATGCTACTCAATATGCTTTTGCTGTTCACGAGGGGGACACCACAACCCTCGAACTCCTAAACAAAGGTTTAAGTATCCTGAAAGCCAACGGGCGTTATAACGAAATCTACGATCAATGGTTTGGTGTGGCCCGTAGTTTAAGCATCATTACCTTCCGCCGTTATCTGCTCTTGGCAATCATGCCCATAGTGTTTTTACTAATAGGTTTTGGCTATTGGACCTGGTCCTTGACCCGCAGAATCCAACAGCTTACCTATGACTTCGACCATCAAGACCAGAATCGCCAACGCACCGTGGTAGCGATGAAATGGCAGCTTATATGGGTTCCTACGACGATGCTGTTTGTGGGCTTGATGGTAGTAATATGGCTGAATGAAATACTGGATATACCCAATTTATTATTAGGTGCCCCTCCTTCTCCCATAAATTTACGGGAAGCAATTTTTGAAAGCCTTACCATTATAATTATTGCCGGTGTATCGTTGTCACGGCTGATTCAAGGTATTAATGAGCGTAAAGACGCCGAAGAAGAATTAAGTAATTACCGTGACCACCTAGAGGAATTAGTAGAACAGCGCACGGTAGCATTAAGGGAAAGCCAGAAACGTCTCGAACTAGCTTTGCAGGGTGCGGATTTAGCCTTGTGGGATTGGAATGTTCAAACCGGAGAGCTGCAATTCAACCAACGTTGGGCCAGTATGCTTGGTTATGCATCTGACGAGGTCCCGAAGGATATTAATAAGTGGCAACAACTTGTACATCCAGAAGATATAGCCGATATTATAGATCTGCTCTCCGCACATTTGAAAGGAAATAATCCCCTTTATGATAATGAATATCGCCTTAGGACCAAAGACGGCCGCTGGAAATGGATATTGGACCGGGGAAAGATTATTGAGCGAGATGGATCTGGCATTCCACTGCGGATGGCCGGGACAAATCTTGATATTAATGACCGCAAACAAGCCAACGAAGCACTTCAAAAGTCCCGGTCTCATTTAGAGGAGTTACTACAGAGCCATGCAGACGCCAATGCAGAATTAGCCCGTGCCAACCGGTTAAAAGATGAATTCCTGGCCAATATGAGCCATGAGCTACGGACACCCCTAAGTGCCATCTTGGCAAAAACTGAGATTATGCAAGAAGGGATTTACGGGCCACTCAACAAACAGCAAGTAAACGCTTTAAGTACAATTAATGAAAGCGGGCAGCACTTGTTATCATTGATTACCGATATTCTAGACCTGGCAAAGATCAATGCCGGAAAAATGGATTTAAACTATGAACAGCTTGTAATTCAAGAGGTATGTGATGTCAGTTTACGGATGGTTAAACAACTGGCACGGAAAAAACGTATTAAGATCACCTCTACCTTCGATGCGCGTGTTGTTACTATGTATGGGGACGCATTGCGCTTAAAACAGATACTTGTCAACCTGTTAAATAATGCTGTTAAATTCACACCTGAAGGTGGCGAAATCGGGTTAGAAATTATCGGGGATATAGAACAAGAGACCGTATATTTTACGGTCTGGGATACTGGTATTGGCATCGCACCGGAGAAGCGCGAGCTTTTATTCAGACCTTTTGTACAAATTGATGGCAGCTTAACCCGGAAGCATGAGGGCACCGGTTTAGGATTGGCACTGGTCTACCAACTTGTAAACCAACAAAATGGCAGCATCACAGTTGAGAGTACGGTAGGTGTTGGTAGCCGGTTCATTGTTGCGCTTCCCTGGCAAACTTCCCCAATAGAAAGTCCTACAGCGATAACAGTCCCTGAATTAGAAACAGAGCGGATGCCCATGAGTGATATAAAACCGGAAAAGGTTAAAGCGACGATTCTACTGGCAGAGGATAATGAATGGGTATCAGAGGCCATTGCAGATTACCTTCCTACCCAAGGGTACGGAGTGGTAATCGCCCGCAATGGCCAGGAAGCCTTAGAAATGGCCGCGCAGTATGACCCAAACTTAATCTTAATGGATATTCAGATGCCAGAGATGAACGGAATGGAGGCCATACAACACTTAAGAGCGCAGGCTAAATTTTCCCATACGCCCATTATCGCTCTAACGGCCTTGGTTATGCCGGGAGATGCAGAACAATGTTTAGCCGCCGGAGCTAATAGTTACCTGAGTAAACCGGTGAGTCTAAAAGATTTGGTATTACACATTGATGAAATGCTGAATCACAAACCGGCAATAAATTGAAAGTTTCAATGGGCCACATTGGGCATTTAGCTTTCAGTTCTTAATGCACCAGAGGGAGGAGATTGGCTATGACTTACCAAAGCACGGTCCTAATTGTTGATGATAATCCCACAAATCTCGAAATAATGGAGGAGTTGTTATTTAGTGAACCTTACAAATTAGAGTTAGCCAGTAACGGGACTAAGGCCCTTTCAATGGCTGTTGAGATTATGCCGGATTTGATCTTGCTAGATGTGATGATGCCAGACATAGATGGCTTTGAGGTTTGTAAAAGATTGCGAGCTAATCCGCTGCTTGCTGAAGTGCCGATTATTATGGTTACGGCCCTGGATGATCAGGAATCAAAACTACAGGGTATTAAAGCGGGAGCCGACGATTTTGTATCCAAGCCATTTGACCGTACAGAGCTACGCGCCCGGGTAAAAACAATTCTCCGTCTTAACCGTTACCGGCTACTACTTTCAGAGCGCGCTCGTTTTCAATGGGTTGTGGAAAATGCAACCGAGGGCTATTTGATTGTGGACCACGAGGAGCATATTTTATTTGCTAACAAGCAAGCCCGACATTATTTGAATATACCTATAGATACCCCAACCCCCATCCAAGAGAAATTTATACCTCTGGTTAAGAAACACTATCGCTTTCTCCCACCAAAAGCAGCGGGAGACACATTAACAACGCTGGCAGAAGCTCCCTGCGAAATTGTATTACCGGAAACGACAACAGCACCGGCATTCTGGTTGCAGATAGAGATACTGGATATCCCATCGGGAGGGAAAGACCGCTGGGTTATCAGACTCAAGGATATTACCACGGAGAAGAACCTGGAACGGGATGTCCGCACATTTCATGAGATGATCTCCCATAAATTGCGCACACCGCTGATGGGAATTGTCGGTGGGTTGGCGTTATTGCTTGAATCACCGCAGGACTTAAGTCAGGAGGATACAGATTACATTATTAGACTGGCGTACGAAGGGGGAAAACGGCTGCACGGTGAGATAGAAGATATTCTCCAATATTTGGACGCGCCGGGACGAGCACTAGAAGAAATGCGTTTGCTGGTGGTAGAACTGCCAGAAATAATTACCAAGCTGCAAAAAAGTCTTGAATTGGAGAATGTCCAGCTTGTTATTCCAGAAGCGTTAAGAGATGAAGCCAGTGTATTATCCAAATATGCGATGGAGCTTATCTTGTGGGAAGTCCTGGAAAACTCTAAAAAATTCCATCCTCACCAAACTCCCCAGGTAGAAATCAAGGTATTTCAAAAACCTGATAGGCCACAAGAGATGATTATCCAGTGTTTGGATGACGGAGGCCAGCTTACACCCGACCAACTGTCACAAATCTGGCAACCCTATTACCAAGGCGAACGTTATTTTACCGGAGAGGTCAAGGGGATGGGGTTAGGATTACCCCTGGTTGCCTCACTGATTACAGAGATAGGGGGTACTATAACAGCCCGTAACCGGGACCCTGGGCCAGGTGTTGTTATAGAAATAACACTCCCTTTGCAAACCGAGTACCCTGCCGAGATATAGATAAATAGAGATATTGTTAAATCGACAAAAAAGCTGCTTTGTAAATATTTTCTGTAGGGGTAATTCTTTCTAAAAAACAGTGGTTGTGAATAAGTAAGGAGTTTTAATGATAGATCAGGCAACTGTACTTATTGTGGATGATAATCCCGTCGCGCTAGAGATTCTCCAAGATCTACTACAATCGGAGGGCTATAACTTATTTTTAGCCCGTAATGGGCCTGAAGCATTAGCGAAGGCCGCTCAACTACTCCCGGACCTTATCATTCTTGATGTAATGATGCCTGAAATGACAGGATTTGAGGTTTGCCGGCGATTACGGGCAGACCCGGTACTGGCCGAGGCTCCGGTTATTATGATAACGGCTTTGGATGACCGAGACTCACGTATTGAGGGCTTACAAGCAGGAGCTGATGATTTTATATCCAAACCCTATAATCATGCTGAACTGCTGGCGCGCGTACGCACAGTCGTGCGCCTCAACCGTTACCGGAAATTACATTCAGAACGCACGCAACGCCTAAAAGCAGAAGAAGCCGAGCGGATTAAGGACCATTTTATCTCTAACGTTTCCCATGAACTGCGCACACCTTTATCAATTATCACATTGCTCAGTGGCAACTTGGATAGTGCCTATCAACGCCTGGACGACGACAAACGCCAAACCATGATCCATACTATTTATGAGCAATCCCACGTATTAACAACGCTTATTGATAATATCTTGGACATTTCACGCCTGGAAAGCGGGAAAGTCTCAATGGAACAACAGCCTTTGGACCTGGGACAACTGGCACAAATTGAGTTCGAGAGCCAGCGGGACTTAGCTAACAGAAAAGCGCAAACCTTTGAAATTCTAAATACGGAGACACTGCCTATCCAGGGCAACAAAACCCAAGTACAACAGATCATACGCAACTTATTGAATAATGCCATTAAGTATACCCCACAAAGGGGAACTATCCACTGTGAATGCCGGGCATTTATAAATGACCAACCGATACCGGTTGAAAAATGGCCGGGTAGTGAACAATTAAAGGATAACCATTGGGCCGCACTCCGTGTAAATGATAACGGAGTGGGTATTAGTGAAGCGGACTTACCTTATATCTTCGACCGCTTTTACCGAGTTCCACAACAAGATGAAGTTCGGGGGACTGGACTAGGTTTAGCTATTGTTAAAGAATTAGTACAGTTGCATAATGGCAGAATTGCTGTTAGGTCTACATTAGGCCAAGGGAGCATTTTTGCTGTTTATCTGCCGCTCTTAGAGTAACCTTGCATGTACATAAACAAGAACAGCCTCTTAATATTAAGAGGCTGTTCTTGTTTAGAGTAGACTGATTTTAGAGTTTAGGTACCTTCTTGCCAAGAGGCCAGATAGTGCTTCTGCTCTTCAGTTAAGACATCGATCTTAACCCCCATTGAGTCCAGTTTAAGCTCAGCAATCGCATGGTCAATTTCTTCTGGCACAGCATAAACAGTGTGTTCCAGGTCATCGGAATGGCTCAACATATACTCGGCGCTCAAAGCCTGATTAGCGAAGGACATATCCATCACTGCACTCGGATGCCCCTCTGCTGCGGCGAGGTTAACCAAACGCCCATCGGCCAGGACAAATACACGTCGGCCATCAGCAAGTTTGTATTCCTCTACAAAGGGACGTACACGACGCGGTTCGCCAACAGCCATCTCGGCTAGCCCCGGCAGGTTAAGCTCAACATTGAAGTGGCCGGAGTTACA
>JAFGKB010000241.1 GCA_016928755.1 Anaerolineae bacterium
CATAAACAACGTGGGGTTATAGGTTATAATACATATTACACGGCGCCATAGTAAAATAACACGCCCCGGAGGTTAATTATGGATATTAAAGAGATGTCCCGCGAAGAACGTGTTGACCAACTCTACAACCGTATTGACGAACTTTTAGCGCGTGGTGAGTCACGCAAAGCGCAAGTAATCCTACAAGCTCTACTGCCGGTAGATCAGGCGGAAATCTTCAGCGATTTACCGGAAGACGAGCAGAAGCTGGTTTTAGAAGATTTGCCGCCGACAGCTACAGCAGACCTCCTGGAAAAGCTAGAGGATGAGGAAGTCGCAGAAGTCGCCAAATGGATACCCTCGGAACAACTGGCCGACATTCTTGATGAGATGGAGCCGGATGAAGCGGCAGACCTATTAGGCGATCTCCCCCCGGCTAAAGCGACAGACATCTTACAGTTAATGGAGGACAGAGAAGAGATTAGTCCTTTGCTCCTACACGCTGACGAGACAGCCGGCGGGTTGATGACCTCGGAATATATGGCCCTTAGACAGCATATGTGGGCACAGGCTGTCCTGGATGCCATACGCGAATGGGCACCAGAACACGAGTATCTTTATTACTTTGTGGCTGATAAAACCAATAAGCTGGTGGGGGTTGTCAGTCTCAACCAGATTATCAAAGCCAATCCAAAAGCCGAAGTCGAGACCTTTATGGACCGCCAGGTTATCTCGGCACCGGTAAATGCAGACCAGGAAGATTGTGCCCGTTTGATGAGCCGCTACGACCTCACAGTGCTGCCGGTTGTGGATGAGCAAGACCAGCTTATAGGTGTCATCACCATTGATGACATCGTTGACGTCCTTGAAGAAGAGGCCACAGAGGACATCCAGCGGTTAGGTGGTTCTGCACCCTTGGAGAAACCCTACCTGCTCACTTCCGCATGGCACATCACCCGCAGCCGTGTGGGGTGGCTACTGATGCTCTTTATCAGTGGAATGTTTACCACCAACGTGCTCCAATATTTCGAGACAACACTTGGCAAAATGGTAGCCCTGTCATTTTTCGTCCCCCTGCTTATCGGCACCGGGGGTAATGCCGGTTCCCAAACTACCTCAACCATTATCCGTGCCCTGGGAGTCGGTGAGGTCGAAAAGAAAGACGCCCTTAAGGTGCTCTGGCATGAGGTGCAAGTGGGCCTGCTTCTGGGCCTGTTAGTCGCCATCGCCGGATTTATCAGAGCGTGGCTATTTAATGGAGACCTGGCCTTCAGCCTCACCATTGCCAGCGCCACCGGTGCGATTGTTTTCTGGGCCACTTCTGTAGGTTCGCTCCTGCCGCTCTTTGCCGCTGCCATTGGAGCAGACCCGGCCTTGGTCTCCGGGCCACTGATGAGCACGTTGGTTGACGCCACCGGGTTGTTTATCTACCTGACTGTGGCACAATGGATACTAGGATTATGATTTAACACTAAACATAACTAACCATAAGGAAAATATTATGCCGACAATATCAGAAAACCTGCTTAACAGTATCAAAGCTATCGGAATCCATAACGTTGATGCAGCCGCGAAATACCCCTACCGCAAGGCTTTAGCAGAAGCTCAATGGAAAAGCCTTACAGAGAGACGGACCGGTGCCGAGTTACTACGTGCCTTCCGGCAGAGCCTGACAGAAAAAAGCCGGATTAAGCCGCAAGAATGGCAAGGGACGGGAGCCGTACAACTTATCAGCCGCAACGGTCGCAGTGCCGTCATCCAGGCCGAAAATGCCACCCTAGAGATCACCTTCTTGGCCTCGGACCTGGTGCGGGTGCGTGCTTACCAGCCCGGCAAGGAACATCCACCGGTTCCCTATGCCATCGCGAAGCCAGAAGAGGATTGGACGGACCTCCCCCCCCTAAAGTTCACACAAACAGAGTCGGCCTTACTGATGACCACGGACAAACTCAGCCTGGGCGTCTCCCTAGACGATGCGACAATCTTCTTCGCCAATGCAAACGGCGACTTGATGCGGGTGGATGTGGATATGGCCTGGGGTACAGATGGCGTAGTAAGGCATCGCACAAGTATGGTAGCAGAAGAGCACATCTTCGGCTTGGGGGAGCGGGCGACACCCTGGAACCGGCGCAGGCGCACCCATATTCTCTGGAACACCGACCCGGCAGGATATACCGACAACGACGAGCCGATCAATATGAATATTCCCACCTATGTGGGGGTGCACAATGCCGGCAGTTACCTGGTCTTCTATGAAAACACTTACTACGCCGAATTCGATATGGGCGAGAGCCTCCCCAATATCGCGGAACACCGCTTCGCCGGAGGTGAATTGCGCTATTATATCGCCATTGGATCCACGAAGACCTTGATTGAGCGTTACACCGAACTAACCGGACGCCACGACCTGCAACCTCTGTGGATGTTAGGCTACCAACAATCCCGGTGGTCCTATTACCCAGAGGAACGGGTGCGGAAACTGGCCCAGGACTTCCGCGAACACGATGTCCCCTGCGACGCCATCCATCTGGATATCGATTATATGGAAGGGTTCCGCAACTTCACCTGGGACAAGGAGCGTTTCCCTGATCTGGCCCGGTTAGCGGCGGATTTACGGGAACAGGGTATCAAACTCATCGCGATTATTGATGCGGGGGTCAAAAAAGACCCGGATTATGATACTTATCGCACCGGGATGCAAGGGGATTTATTCTGCAAACTGCCCGATGGCAAGACCTTCCATGCTCCCGTGTGGCCGGGCATGTGCGCCTTCCCGGATTTCACCGATTCACGGACCCGGCGTTGGTGGGGGGCCAATTATCGCTCACTTTTAGAAGCGGGTATCGCCGGGTTCTGGAACGATATGAACGAGCCGGCAGTCTTCAGCAGCCAAACGGGACAGACACTCCCCGATACTATCTATCATGATATGGAAGGACAGGGCGGCGACCACCGGGAAGCCCATAATATCTACGGGATGCAGATGGTGCGCGCTACGCGCGAAGGGTTGTTGAAATTGCAGCCTGACCAGCGACCGGTGGTGATGACCCGTGCAGGATGGGCCGGGGTCCAACGCCACTCCACTTCCTGGACAGCCGACAACGAGAGTACCTGGAATTCCCTGCGGCTGACCATCCCGCTGGTAACGGCTCTGGGACTTTCCGGTGTGAGCTTCACCGGGTCAGATATCGGCGGTTTCACCAAGGAGGCCGATGGCGAGCTATTTACTCGTTGGCTACAGATGGGGGTCTTTATGCCCTTTTTCCGTGCCCACACGGTTATCAACACCCCGGACCAGGAACCCTGGGCCTACGGGGAACCCTATTTGAGCATCGTGCGCCGCTTCATCCAATTGCGCTACGAGCTTTTGCC
>JAFGKB010000242.1 GCA_016928755.1 Anaerolineae bacterium
AGGTAACGGGCCATAAGGCAACATCCCCCGGACCATAAGATTTAGCCCCATCGTAATCACGAAAGCCGCCGCGGTAGCTGCCGTAGCCAACCGCATCCACAACATAGATGGGCTACTGGCCCTGGTCTGTCGCTTCACAGGTTCGGCCACCATTTCTGGTGTAAGTAGATAGTTACGTGGCGATTCACGCAACGGCACCACTTGCATCAAGTCTTGGGTTACATTGAGAACCTGGCCGGCCTGTTTGACACGCTGGCGTAGTTTGGCATCATGACTACATTGAGATTCCAGAGCGGCGCGTTTGGCAGCACTCAAACCACCATCCAAATAAGCAAAAATGTCCGCCTCACTCCATTCTTTATGGCTCATCATATCACTCCCTATTTTACAACACTATACATTCTTGCCTTTAAGACGATAACGGGCGGGTAAAAGTTCCCTATTTTCCAAAAGTAGGTCTCTCATCTCTGCACGCGCACGATACAGGCGAGATTTCACGGTACCAACCCGGATGTTCATTGTTTGAGCGGCCTCTTCATAGGACAAGCCCAAACGATCCACAAGTACAATGACCAAGCGATGAGGTTCTGATAAAGAGGCTAAAGTATAATCCAAGAATTTACTAAGTTCTTCACGCTGGACGGCAGCCTCAGGGGATTCGGATTCATCCACCAAGTGCGGGTTAGCTTCTTCATCTAGGTCACCGAAATCATCCCAAGAGACTGTGGGATGAAGCTTGCGACGCCGTAAGGCGTCATAGCAAGCGTTGGTAACGATACGTAATAACCAGGCGCGAAACGAGCCACCACGGAACCGGCGCAAGGCACGATAGGCAGAGATAAACGCCTGCTGGGTCGCATCATCCGCAGCCGGACCATCGTGCATAATATGGTAAGCCAGGTTATAAACCTGATTTTGATAATGCAAAATCAATTCATTGAAAGCCTCCAGATTCCCCTTTTTAGCAGCTTCTACTAATCTCTCTTCATCCCATGAATCTGTCATTGTAGTAACAGTCATTCAATCCTCTTGACTTGACGTTTTTTTAAATCAAGCTATACTATCAGCACGCCGAAGTGGCGGAATAGGCAGACGCAAGCGACTCAAACTCGCTCGAGCTTAGCTCATGTGGGTTCGACTCCCACCTTCGGCATTATAACGATTTGGTTGTAATTTGCAACATTGTACCTCCTTATACAAAAGCAGAGGGCAAAGGGAACATCAGATGTTCCCTTTGCCCTCTGCTTTTTACTGGTCTCTGCCGCCTGCTTTATTTATCCAAGTAGAGACTTTAATACCGGCCCTACATCCAAAATATTCCGCGCAGCAAACTCAATGCCGGCAGCGGTTTTAAGCGCATCATGGACAAGTATGGTCCGCATACCTAAATCTGAGGCACGCTGTAAATTCCGGGGCTGATCGTCAATTAACACACAAGCTGAACCTGGAACATCAAGTATGCTGAGGACCTGCTGAAAAGTACTGGGAATAGGCTTGCTCAGGTAGTTAAGGTTGCGAATATCAATAATGCGTTCAAAATGCCGCCGAATCCCTAAGCTGTTTAGCACACGCTCACTCCACTCACGGATGGAGTTGGTGAATATGACTTTAGGTTTAGAAAACTGTTCTAACATTAAGCCTAATGCGGGATTGGGAATTAAGTAAGTCTCAATTGGGACTTGGTGTATATATATTAGATAATCTTCCGGGTCTAGCTCTGGATGGTGTTTTAACAACCCGGTGAGTGTAGAACCATAAGAACTATAGTATTTTTCACCTAGCGCGCTGGCCTCAAATTCTGGGATTCCTAACGCCTGGGAAAGCCAATGTGCAATGCGGGATCTAAGGTCAACTAACATATCTTGGCCCCCATTGTAGAGGGTGCCATCCAAATCGAAAAGAAGATACTGAATCTCTGTCATAAACGTCCTCCTGTTTACAGCTAAGCCCCAGGATACTTTAAATCTGGGAGGTGGCGAATTTGTATATATCCAAGAAAAACAAACACCGGGGCAAGTATAACTTACCCCGGTGTAAGATCCTATATCAAAGAACTAAGCAATATCGCCGGACAAAGGCATGGCAACCATACCACTGATGATTTTGGGATAGAAGTCGGTGGACTTTTGCGGCATCTTCTCGCCGGCAGCAGTGCAAGCACGAACATGGTCCATACGTGTACCGTTAAGCAGGAACAAGAAATTAGCCTCTCCCTTATCCACTGCCGCATAACCAGGATTGGCATCACGTAGATAATCAAGGTTTTCTTTGCGTACAACGCTCTCTTTACTGAGACCCATCACATGTTCAAGCACCAATTCATGGAGAATGGCGACATCCAGTGCCCGCCAATTCGGGTCACGCTCCGGCACCAATTCGGCCATCGCATCCAGGCTCTTAAGGGTCAGTAAATAGTAGTCCCCATCATAGAACCCAAACCGGGGCTGCGCTTCATTGGCTTGAGCCAAGCCAGCTTCCATAGCGGTCTGGTCAGCCATAGACTCAATGACAAAATAAGCCGCTAAGGCTTGAAGCAATGCCTTGCTATCCATACTCTCATAGGAATGAATCAAGCGGTGGGTCGGCAAGATGACCAAGCCGGGGTCGCTCATACTGACAAAGGTCGCCATTACGTAGTTAAAAGCGGCCTCGGCCGGCGCGTGCGGGAACTTTGCCCGCATCTCATCACGGTAGTTAAGGGCCGTCTCATACCGATGATGACCATCAGCAATAATCAAATTCTGCTTAGGTTCCATCTCGGTGATGACGGCATCAACAATATCAGGATCATCAACAACCCAGAAATTCTGCTCCACAGTAGGCTCAATCACCTGTTCCTGGAGAATAGCCGGCATATGCGAATCCAGGTAAGGCTGGAGCAACGCATTAAGGCGGTTCTCCGCGTCAGGATACAAAATGAAGATATGTCCCCACGCTGTCTGGGTCACCTCGGTCAAGTTCAGACGATCTATTTTAGGCCCGCTAAGTGTGCGCTCATGAGGCAGAATTACGCCTTCCTCAAAACGGGTTAACTGTAGCGCCGCTGTGAAGCCACGGCGTGTATGCTGCTCACCATCAGGTGTGGTGAATATCTGTTCCAACACATAGATGACGGGGTTAACCTCGCGCAGCATCACGCCTTCAGATAACCAATTCAGCATATACCCACGCGCACGAGTATACACATTGTTCTCCGGTTCATCAGGGGTCCGGATACCTTGAATAATACGGGCAAAGTTATAGGGAGAGATCTCGTAGTACTTTGCCTGCTCGGCCTCGTGGATACGGTCATAGGGCATCGTGATGACCTGAGATAAATCACAGAATTTATCTGGGTTGTACCGCAATCCTCGAAAGGGTCGAATTTTAGCCATATTTCCTCCAATTTAGATTAGCAATGTTTTGTACTTGCTATGAGTATAAAATATTACGGCTCTACGCCCCCCAAGACGGGGGACGTAGAGCACTTTGAAAAAAATTTTTCCGCCTTAAGCCAGGTGTTCTTGCACCAATTTTACGATTTCGCCACCAATCCGGCCTTGGGATTCTTGAGTGGCCGCCCCAATATGGGGAGTGGCAACGACCTGGGGTAATGCTACCAGTTTGCGCAACAGTTCATCTTGGGGCGGCTCCTGGGAATAGACATCCAATGCAGCACCGGCAAGATGCCCATCAGACAAAGACTGATAGAGTGCCGCTTCATCAATAATGCCACCACGGGCAGCATCTACCAGGTAAGCACCTTGCTTCATTATGGCAAATTGTCCGGTGCTCAAGAGATGGTGTGTATCTTCGGTATGGGGCAAATGCAAAGTTACATAATCAGCGATTTTGAGCAGTTCTTCAAAAGGAATGATGTCCTCATGCTCGATATAAGGGTCATAGGCAACAACGTGCATCCCAAGAGCACGGGCTTTCTCAGCTACACAGCGGCCAATGCGCCCATAACCAATCACCCCCAAGGTTTTGCCGGCAAGCTCGGTACCCTTAAGCTTTTTCTTGTCCCAATTTCCGGCCTTCATTGAGGCATCAGCTTTGCTGATATGACGGGCCAGGGCAAACATGAGGCCCACGGCTAATTCCGCGACAGCGTTAGAACTGGCACTGGGGGTATTTAGGACCTTAATCCCCTTCCCCCTGGCATATTCAACATCAATATTATCCAAGCCAACACCACCACGGATGATGACCTTCATATTGGTGGCTTTGTCAAGCAAGGGTTCGCGGACCTTGGTGCGGCTACGCACTACCATACCGTCATATTCGCCTATAACCTCGGCTAACTCATCAAGGGTAATAGAATCTTGGACCACAACCTCAACACCGGTCTGCTGCAACGCGGCGACAGCATTAGAATCAACAGGATCACAAACTAGCAATTTAGCCATTCTATCCCCCCTACTCCAGGCCCAAGATATCGTTAATCTGGCCGAGTAACCAGTTCACGTCAGCAACGGTCAGATCACCCATATGGGCAATACGGAAAGTCTTTTCCCGCAGTTTTGAGCCATAACCATTGGAAATCATAGCGCCACGCTCGCCCAAGGCTTTATTCAAATCGGCAACACTGATACCGCGTGTGTTCTTCACTGTAGTGACAGTGTTGGATAAGAAACGCTCATCCGGGAAGAGTGCCCAGTACTTACGCGCCCATTCGCGGACCACATTGGCCATCTCAATATGGCGGTTCCAACGGTTGTCCAAACCCTCGGCCAAAATATCATCCAATTGCTGGTTCAAAGCATAGAGCAGACTCACCGCCGGCGTGGCAGGGGTTTGGTCTTTCTTGTAATACTTAAGCATATTGAGGAAGTCGAAATAATAGCCCCGGTTAGGAACTTGCTCAGCACGTTTTAAGGCACGCTCGCTGACAGCAGCGACCGCGAGTCCTGGGGGTAAAGCGAAACACTTCTGAGTACTCGCAAGGACTACATCAAGGCCCCAAGCATCAAACTCAATCTTCGCCCCGGCCATACCGGAAACCGCATCGACAAGAATTACGGTGTCGGGATATTTCTCACGCACTAACGCGGCAATGTCCTTAAGAGGATTCATAACACCGGTAGAGGTCTCATTAAACGTTACGGTGAGAACATCATAATCACCTTTGCTCAAAGCCGCATCGACAATCTCCGGGGTAATACCCTGGCCCCACTCCACTTCAACGGAGTCAGCAGGTACACCATTGGCGACGGCGACTTCATACCAACGCGCGGAGAACGCCCCACAAACTGTCACCAGAGCACGCTTAAGTACAGTTTGGCGAATGGAACCTTCCATCAAGCCGGTGCCAGAGCTGGCATAGAGGAAAACCGGTTGTTCGGTATAAAGTACCTTTTGGAGTTTAGGGCGTACTGCACCCTGCAAATCCGAATAATCCTTACTACGATGGCCAATCATCGGCGCAGTTTGTGCCGCCAAAACCTCATCACGAACATGGGTAGGCCCTGGAATAAATAGTTTCTTATACATCTGTGAAAACCTCCTGTGTTTTTAATAGTGGTTATTTAAGAATCTAAACTAAGCAACTTGAGTTAAGCGAGCTAAAGGCCCTAAGTAACAACATCTCTCATACCCATTAATTCCGCCTTCAGCCCTGATCTACGAAGGTCACTCACCTTCGTTAGAGGTCGGACTTCTACACAATTTAGACTATACGAGGAATGCCATGTAGCTATGATTATAGATATATATGCGTAAGTTGTGCAGTGTTGATAATAATATAAACCTTGTGACCTGTTACTATGTCGCTAAAGTCACTCCTTCACCTATGTAATTTTACTGTATGTTTTCCCATTGCCCAATAGATGACTGACATCAGACATCACGAAAAACGTCAGTATACGAGATTTAAATACCACCAACCTCACACACAACAAGTTAGAAAATAGATATTAAACCTTAAGCTTAAGACAATAATTTTTATTACACTAACCATTTATATACAAAATAGTATTCTTGTATTTTTTCAAAATACACATGGTAATTCAAATCAATTTCAAAACTCATTCTAGTAAAATAAAGGTCAGAAACTCGATAAGGAGGTTAAAAGTATGTTAGCTTACAAATCAAGCCCATTAAGGCTCTCATTAATTGAAGTATCCCCTTCCCAAAAAAGATATAGAATACAGGCAGATGGGACCTCACCAGCACATCTGCGGCAACGTGCAAATGAAGCGATTGATATTATCAAGGGCTTAGTCCAGAGGAAACAACAAACCAGAGAAGATGGAGTAACTTAAATTGCTGCCTTCTTAAATAGGTCAGGTATGCGGAAAGATGCTGTGTGAAAGACCGGGAACCCCGTCAATGGTGCCGACAGAGTTCAGGCGCAGCAGATTAACGCCACCGATCAAAAACATAGCAAAGAGTACGCCCCACACCAGGGGAACCCATAAGTCACGCCAACGGGTGCAGCAATTATCCCGGCCTAAAGCCATGACAAATACCATAGTACCCAACAGAGCAAACATAGCAATGATGGCTAAACCACTGTAAATTGTAAGGGGATAAAGTAGCCAATCCCAACGTGTATAAATAAGCGCAGCTTGTACCAATTCCACCAGCAAGAAGATGCTCCATTCTTTCCAATCCCGTAGTGTGCGGTCTGAAGTACCATCACTCCAAGCAACCTGGTTGAAAGCCGGAACCAGGACAACACTCATCCCCATCCCGACTAAGGTGCCGGTGAGAAGACGAATCCAGGGTTGCGGGACATAGCCGAAAATGCCTGCGGGGCCACCGGTGAAAAAGGTTGTATAAGAATTGAAGCCATCCAAGCCCCAGGGTATAACTAATACCACTGTCAAAATGAGAATTGATAATGGCGGAAAGTCGCGGGTATTACGCCGCTTTAAGATTCCCCATTGGAAGATGAGGCCCGTAAGTGCAGCCGTAAAAGTGCCGGTACAGCGCTGGCAAAGTGGTAGTTGGTGACCGTGGATGAAGAAAGAATGGGAAGCAATACGATGGCAGACTGCGGCCGCTATAAAATCCACCTTGCGCAACACCCCCGGCGGCGTGAGAATTATAAAAGCTCCAAGTACACTAATTAGTAAACCGACACCAAGCCATGTCCAACCCCGGGGAAAGGCAGCCGGGGTTACCAAGTTCTCATTGACAACGGCAGGTGTTCTTGCTGATTCAACATGTGTATCGTCCATGCGTCTTGCTCCCAGGATACAATATGTAAGGCGGTATTAGCACTCCATATACGCGGGGTATCCGACCCGATGAGAATACGTAACATAACACCAATGGTTCCTCCATGAGCAACGCATAATACGGTTTGCTCACCCTCAAGAGAGCCTACCAAATTACGCATAGCACGCTCTATACGAGACCGAAACTCTTCATAAACAGGCGAACGCTCCGCCAACGGCGCAGCTTCCCAAGCAGAGACAGGGCCAGGTGCCCACCCTTCCGAAAAACGCTCGTATTCCCTTAAATCGGCGTCTAAAGTTACCGGAAGGTCTAAATAACTCGCGGTTATCTCTGCTGTGAGTTGCGCTCGCTGAAGCGTGCTGGCCACAATATAATCTATTTCCTCATAAGCAGCCAAGTATTTACCCAAATGATGCGCTTGCAATTTTCCTAAAGTAGAGAGGGGGGAATCCCAACCCTCTATATCCTTATTGACTTGCCATTGTGATTGTCCGTGTCTTACCATTAGTAGCTTCATAAGGTAGGATTATAATAAGATATAGCAAAAATTTCAAGGGGGTTCAGACTATGAACATCACGGAACAACTCTTAGCACATATCGCGGGGAAAGCAGCTACGGCCAAAGCGCTAGATATTCGTATTGGGGGACATTGGACGGGTGTGGCATTAGACAGCAATGGAACCACGAAGGCCGGACTTTCCTCTACGCTTGGTGGGGGCGACAGTGACCACCATCATGGGGGGCAGAAACCGGTACGCGATGCAGGACGGCTCTTGGATTATAAAGTTCAAGATTTGGCAGCCTTAGCTAAGTCCAGTAGCTTATTAGAGGCAAGTGTGGGGTTTGCAACAATTAACGCACTTCTGGATGTGGATGTGGATGCCTGTGTAGATGTTAATGCGGAAGAAATTATCGCCAAACATGGGACCGGCAAGAAAGTTGCCATAATAGGACATTTCCCCTTTACACCACATATTCGAGAACTGGC
>JAFGKB010000243.1 GCA_016928755.1 Anaerolineae bacterium
AAGATCTGATGGGCTAAATCCCCTATCTTCTCCCATTGACCTGGCGCACCACGCCAACGATAGACCCCGGCAGTATGCGCCGTAGACCCCGGCCCAGAAAGTCCATAGAGAGTGCCCCAATCATCAACCGCGAACATCTGCCCGGGACCGCCAACGCGCGTCCAATCAAAAGGTGTGCCGTTGTATTTGTAGATATCCCCCTTGTCAGGGTCTACAGCATACAGGGCTTCACCACCGGCGTAGATATTCCGGGCATGCCGCCCTATCTGTTGCCATTCCCCCGGCACGCCTAGCCACCGGTAAACACCGCGTTGGGCTTCCGGCTCATCAGCCGGCGCGAGACCATAAAGCGTGTGTGCACCAACAGCAAAAGCATCCCCACGGCTGCCGATCCGCGTCCAGGCAAATGGAGCGCCAGCATAAGCGTAAATATCACCGTTCTTAGGGTCGGTGGCGAATAGCCCGGCACCACCACCAAAGATAGTCCCGGTAAAGTCTCTGATCTGTACCCAGGAAGGTTCAAAACTCTCTAGCGACGTGTTATGGCGCGGTTGCAAGAGCCAGACGCCGCTGCCATCTGGGGCCAAGCCCACCAGTCGCTCCCCGGTCTCGTCAATCTGCGCGAGCACAAATCCCTTACCCGGCCCACCAACTCGCACACAGCCAGAACCACGACAAGCATAAATATCACCGGTAGGTGATAGATTGGTTCCCTTGGTGAGGTAGAATACATCCGCTTTACCGACCAATACGACTCCCACCGGTCCCCATACACGTTTCCAGGTCATAGTTGTCACCTCCTCTATACACACCTTTAAAATTGTGCGCCTGTTCTAATCACGGGCCAATACCCTCAGCAAAGTAATGGTAACCTATTTTTATCATATCAGACAGTTGCGACAAATACAATATTTAAAGATAGGGCCTAGATGGGAGCCAAATGGGGGCCAAATGGGGGCCAAATGGGGCCGGTTTTAAGTCGCTGGGGAAACCGCCCCGGCGACACACGCTGCGAAAATCTGACAGACATCCAGAGGTTCAGTTAGGATTTCCAATTTTAACAAAATCAGCTATACTCTATTTATATTAAAATCTGCCTGGAAAGTTTAGCTGTTGCCAGGAAGGCAAAGGGCCTAATAAATAAACGTTAAAAAGAATCGCTTTTTTTAGGAGAGCTATGACTAATCCACGTGTGCTAGTGGTTGATGACGACCCCGATATGATTCGCCTAGTGCGTGAAGTTTTGATGCTTATCCCCTGTGAGGCATTAGTAGCGACTGAGGTAAACGAAGCTCTGGAAACTCTCCGTAGAGAAACACAGACCGGACAAGGGATAGATGCCGTCTTGCTAGATGTCAGGATACCGGAGGGCGAAGAAGGATTCCGCATCCTGGAAACTATGAAGGCCAACGCCGTATTGCAGAATATCCCGGTCATCATGGTCACCGGCGTGGGCGACATCAAAGCAAAAGCTCGCGGGTTGCGCATTGGAGCGGATGACTACGTAACCAAACCCTTTGACCCGGTGGAGTTACGCGCCCGCATTGGCGTGGTCTTACGCATACGGCGCACCGAGCAGATGCTCCGCCGCCGCAATGACGAACTGGCCGCCCTGAATGAAATTAACCGCATGGTTTCCTCTAGCCTGGACCTGGACCGGGTGCTAAATTCCGCCCTAGAGGGATTAGAGAATCTCATGGAACATGCCCAGGCATTAGCCATCGTTATCAATGAAGAAGACACCTCAAGCTGGAGTGTGAACACGGCCCGGGTCCCCAAGGGGATATGGTTAGAGGGGCGGGTCATTCCACAAGATGACCCGGCTTTGCAAATCACGTTGGATGAGGAAAGATCAAGTTTACAGACGGCTGTTGTCGATGGTTTCTGGGTAGATGCGTTGAAAACATTCCCGTTAGATATTCTCAGTATTCCATTGAGTACTCGGGATGGGATATTGGGGATGTTGATGGTTTTCGGCGATCCGGAGACACTCTCAGAGCAAAACTTCCCCTTATTAGAACATGTGGGATCTTCAGTTGCAGTGGCGGTGGAAAATGCACGCTTATTCCAGGAGATAGAGTCTTTCGCTGAGGAATTAGAACGCTCCCAAACACAACTTATCCAGGCCGAAAAAATGGCCGCCGTCGGTCGTCTGGCAGCCTCCTTAGCCCACGAGATTAATAATCCTCTCCAAGCCATCCAAAACAGCCTCCATCTTGCCTTGCACACCAAACTTGAGGATGAACGCCGGCGCAGCTTTTTGGAGATGGCCCAACAAGAGGTGGCCCGCCTGGTACAGATTGTACGGCGGATGCTAGACTTCTACCGACCTTCGTCGGTGATGAAAGAGCTTAACCTCAATGAGTCTCTGGAAAATGCGTTAGCTATCGCCGGGAAACGGCTCCAACAATCCCATATTGAGGTTGTCGCCCGGACAACCCCGGAATTGCCAGCCGTTAAAGGTTCTGCCAACCAACTAATCCAGGTGTTTTTAAACATTATCATCAATGCCATTGAGGCCATGCCAGATGGGGGGACATTATGGGTGGGCACAGCCTACCATTCTGACCGCGACCAAATCGTGGCCGCCATTCGTGATAGCGGGCCGGGAATCGCACCAGAGGTACGCGAACATCTATTTGAACCCTTCCACACCACGAAGACAACGGGAACAGGGCTAGGGCTAACCATTAGCTATGGCATTATTGAACGGCATCAGGGCATTATCGAGATCGAAAGCCCTCCGGGTAGCGGCACGACTTTTATTGTCCGGCTACCACGTTACCATAAAAGTGAAAACTAAAGAACTTGGCGCAGTTATTGTATTCTTTTAAGGAGACTGACTAATGGCAGAAACTCGAATCTTAGTCGTTGATGACGAAGCAGCAGAACGGGTTACACTAGGAGAAGTACTAAGATTAGAAGGGTACCACGTTACTCTAGCGGCTTCTGGCGAAGAGGCCCTTTCCATATCCAAAAATGAACGGCCCTTTGATGTCGCGATCCTGGACCTACGGCTACCGGGTATGGATGGAATTCAAGTCCTAGCCGGCATCCGCCAACATTCCCCAGATACAATCGTAATCCTGATTACCGGTTATGGGACGCTGGAAACAGCTATCCAAGCCTTGCGCAAAGGGGCTTATGACTTCTTGCTAAAACCCTGCCCCGTGGATGAGGTCTTGGCAGCAGTACGGCGCGCACTCTCAGATATCAAGCAGGAACGGCATCGCCGGTCCTTAGTCTCACAACTCCAACAGACCTTAAAAGAACTAGTCGCAACTTCGGATGGCCTAGAGGAAATCCCGGAACACGTACCGGTACCCCAGGAGGAAGGGCTAAGTGTCGGCGACGTAACCATCGACCAGGCCAAGCATCTGGTCACACACAAAGGCAAGCCGGTAGAACTTACCCCGACCGAGTTCCGGCTGTTGGAATGCTTGATGCAACGAGAAGACGAAGTCTGCACCCCTCAAGAGTTGGTCCGGTGTGCCCAAGGATATGAAACCGATGCCTGGGGCGCGCGGTCCATCATCCGGGTCCACATTCGACGCTTGCGACGTAAGCTAGAACCAGAACCGGAAAACCCCGAATACATTTTAAATGTCCGGGGGGTGGGTTATTTATTTGCCTCCAATCCTGAACGAGCACAAGAGCAGAAGAAAAGTCGTTGACCCGCAGAGAAATCTACTTTGCGAATCCAGACCCGTTTATCTTAACTCAATTTAAACTTGTCTATAATTTTAAATTGAGTTATAATAGGGATAGAGGGTATCAAGAAAGGTAAAGGTGAAAGACTGATGGTAGAAATAGGAAAAGATAACACCGCAGTGAAAATGCAGAAACTACGCCGGGCCATTGATCGTGTTCGCAATGTGAGATCCGGCAGTGAGGATCTACCTATCCGTAAACAATCCCTGCTAAGCCGTATCGCAGAACGCTTAGGCATACGCAGCGGTCAACAGGAATCAGAAAGCTAGTTAAGTGTTAAGCATAAAACAAAAAAAGAAGGCGCGGGTTTGAAATCCGCGCCTCTTTCTTTTTAGCTACTAAGAAAGTCTCGACTGCAAATGGCCCAACAAACCCGTCACTCTGAGCTTGTCGAAGGGTCTCAACTTTCTTTTTGAACTAAACCCTGTCTCTTATGGTTGTTACTCAGGCCTAACGCCACAACAAGAAGACGTTTTCAGCCGTATAAGTTAAGTTTCCATAAGTGACTTTAGCTTCAACAATGACCCGCGAACCGGTTTGCCCACCGCGAACCGGGACCTCGGCCTGTACAAAACCCCGCTCATTGGTGATCAGTCTTTCGGATTCTCCATCACTCCCTGGATAAATGATTTGGTAAGGAGCGACATCGCCAATAAAAGTGAGCGTTACCTGTGCCCCCTCAAGGGGCTGACCGCTATCATCGGTTACCAAGATAGATACAATCTGATCTTTATTGCCTCCCATAACCGAGTAACGTAATGAGACCACCGCCTGGATACTATTAATGTTCATTGTCGGCGTTAACAGACCATTCGTACCGGCGTTCAAAGCTCTTAACGCTTCTGGTGGCACGCGCTCTTTATAGGCCGTAATATAAATTTCCCCTAAGTTACCGACTTTTACCGGCATAACGCTATCTTCTGGATCCCAGATCAGCTTTAAGCGCTGGAAATACTGTACAATCACAGTATTATTTTCAAAATACATTTCCGTAATGGGATACCCAAAGATATCAATTCCCCCATGTTGAAGGAAAAAATCGAGAAAAGAATAGGCCACCGTGTGACCGGTTTCGGGGAAATAGACTCGTCTGCGGGACTGAATGGACGGGACCGCAATAGCGGGTTGGCGGTACTTTAACTCATCGCCGAGTAATCCCAGTTGGATCTTATACGGCTCTGGGTTTTCAGGGTGATATTCAAGACGCCCTTTTTGGAAATACTGTACCCATAACCCATTCTCAATGAATTCTTGGGTTATCGGATACCCGAAGATTTCTAAGCCGCCGTTTTTATCGAAGTACTCTATAAACCGGGCACTTAGTGTATGTTGTGTTTCGGGGTAGTAACGATCTGAACCTGTCCCTTGCGCCGCAATATCCCCAAAGGAAAACCACCCTGTCATAAAGACAAGGAGCGTTAATATACATATTTTTCTTAAGTATTGCTTCGCTTTCATTGCTTATCGCCTACATTCGATACCTGTAAAAAGGCAATGATAAAGTACTAACAGGATTATGATTCACCCAACATTTCTTCTACCTTCATTCTACACGAAAAGGAAGGTTTACGCAATTTCACTTTAGTTACAGATTCGTTATATTTAGCGGAAGACATGACAACTGGCATGAGG
>JAFGKB010000244.1 GCA_016928755.1 Anaerolineae bacterium
AAAGTACTCTTCAAACCAATCCCCTATTAATTGTCCTAGTTTGTGTCCTGCTGATGCTTTGCGTATCATATAGTATCTTGCTCCTCGTGTTTGATTTAACCCCTAATCCATAATCTTCCTTCATGTAAGGGAACCCTGTGTTTTCGATTTCTCCATTTTACATTCCGGTCTCGTGTTTTTTCAAAGTAATAACCCGTGAACCCAACATTGAGTGCTAATCTGCCTAACCACTCGTCTACAGGTACATAAATTCCATAAGGGGCTGAATCACCAACTACAAAACAAAGTTTTGCGTCTTTGGTGCATATCTTGCGAAGTATGCTTAGAACTTTTACCATATCGAAAAAGTAACCGGCAACCATTAGATGGTAGTTTTTCTTGCCCCCATGTAATTCTCTTTCTTCGGCTAGTTTATAACAGACTTCTATTATCTCTTCCTGGATTGGATTGAGTTCTTTGCTTTGTAAGACCTCTTGCATATTAACTCCGGCTGCTTGTGCGTGATGCGAGCAAGAAATCACAAGATTTTGTCTGATTCTGTGTAAATCAGACCATTTGTCAATTTGTCCCCAAAATGACATCTCGAACCGGGTTGCATCGGCATAATCGAAATTGTTTGCATAGGGTGGGGAAGTAATCACTAAGTTAATTGATGCCTTGGGCATTTCAGAGAAATTTCGCATGTCGCCTTTGTATAAAAGAGCATTGCTATCTGATTTTGGCGTTTGACTTTGAAATATTTCCATGTCTTGGGCCATTAATTGTACTTGGCTTTGGTATGCTTCTAATGGATGCATAAAGTTCTTTTTCGATTTCTTCGGTTGTATTAATTCCATTTGAGAAGTGCCGACTGGGGAACTTACACGCAGTATAGAAGTAATGGTTAGCCAGGTTAACTCCGAATATACGCTGCCATCATTGTGCTTGCTCCAAGCTTTCTTTAGATTGTCAAGAATGGCAAGTGTGTCATCTGGAAAGCATTTTTTGATTAAAGTTGGGTAATCACCTGTATCGCCATTACTGTGTTTAGCCTGCCTGTATACACTATTAGAAAAATCCAGGAATTTTTCTATATCTGCTCCCCAGCCGAGTTTTGCTTGAGTAATTCTGCTGAGGAACGGTTGTGCTTCCACTCCATAAGACCGAATGCCACACATATCCCCGGCTAATAGCGTGGTTCCAACCCCCGCAAATGGATCAAAAATAACAACGGGCTGATTAAGTTCCTCACGGAACTTAATGATTTCGTGTTGTACCCACTGTGCAGAGTATCCCGCACTAAATCGAAACCATCTGTGAATTGGAAGTTTCATATTATTTATAAAGGTAGTCGTGCTTTCTTCTGTGATAGTTGTGGGTATTAATTCTAGTTGTACCATAAAATCTTTCCCTTCTTTCTTCTACTATTATAACAGGGATGTTATAGTTTGTCTTAATAGGGGAGTGTGCTTAGTTGTATCTCAACCTATTTGCAGGCAAGATGCCTGCGCTCCAGATTCATGCAGGCAAGATGCCTGCGTTCCAATTGCAATACTTGGCAACTCCTATTACAATAATACCATCTCAGGTAGTTCCAGGATTTTAATGGGGGGTGTTATCTCCCTGGAATAGCTTTTAGCCTTTTGTGAGGTCTACATTGTCTATTATTACCGTTAATAACTTAACCAAGGTTTTCACTACAGTAGAGAAACAGCCGGGTTTTAGAGGCAGTTTGCGCTCGCTGTTTAAGCCTCAACACAGCCAGGTGGAGGCGGTCAAAGGCATCACCTTTAGTATTGCGGACGGGGAACGGTTGGCCTTTATCGGGCCTAATGGCGCGGGCAAATCGACCACCATCAAGATGTTGGTGGGTATCCTTTACCCCTCCCAGGGCCAGGCCCAGGTTCTAGGCAAAACACCGTGGCAGGAGCGGCAGGCGTTATCCTACCAGATCGGCTCGGTCTTCGGGCAGAAATCCCAACTCTGGTACCATCTTCCCCCGGCTGATTCGTTCGATCTCCTGGCCCATATCTATGAGCTTGAGCCGTTTGCTTACCGGGAGCGGTTGGCCGAACTGGTGGAGATCTTTGAAGTCGAACCCTACTTGAATACCCCGGTGCGCAAACTCTCGTTAGGGCAGCGCATGCGGTGTGAGATTGCCGCGTCATTGCTCCATCGCCCCCGCATCCTCTTCCTGGACGAACCGACTATCGGTCTCGATGTAGTCGTGAAACAGCGCATTCGTGACCTGATCTTGCATCTGAATCAGGAAGAAGGCGTCACTATCTTCTTAACCTCCCACGATGCCGGGGATGTTGAGGTGCTCTGCCACCGCGCGATGGTCATCAACTACGGTGCGGTGATCTATGATGGCGGTGTGAATGACCTGAAACATACCTATCTGCGGACCAAGACTATCTCCCTTAAGTTGGGCACGCCGTGGCGCGGCTTTGAGTTCGCCGGTGTGAGCTTGCTAAAACAGAAGGGCTATGGCGTAAAACTTGAGGTGGATACAGATGTCGCGTCCATAGAATCCGTGATGGCGCAATTGCTCTCCCAATACACCATCGTCGATATCAACATCGACAACCCGCCGATGGAATCCATCATTGCCCAGATCTACGAGCGGACTCCGGAGAGCCGGTCACCTGCCGTTTCGGCCTCCTCATTGGCCGTGGAGTAGTTACTGTGAGCTTATTAAGCCGGTATTGGTTCGTCTCCCGGATTTCGGCCCGCCAACAGTGGGCCTATCGCAGTGAGGTGCTGGTGCGTTCTGTCTCGACCGTGCTCTTCATGGGCATCTTCGTCGCCCTCTGGCGCACGGCCTTTAGCGTCAGCCAGAGCACCGAGCTGTCGGGGTACTCACTGGTGGATATGCTCTGGTATCTGGCGATGACCGAGACCGTGGCCCTCTCGTCTTCGCGTGCTTTCCAGGAGATCAGCGACGCCGTTAAAGCCGGTGACCTGGCCTATACCCTGACCCGCCCGATGGCTTATCCCTTCTTGCAGGTCGCCAATTCCCTGGGCAGCTCGGCCCCGCGCTTCTTGATTAACCTGGTGACCGCTTCGGCCGTCGTGGCCGTGGGGGTGGGATTGGGGGCCGGCAGTTTGGGCGGCGCACTTGCTTTCTTGGTCATGGCTTGGTTGGCTTTGTTGTTGGATGCCCTGATCGCGGTGCTGATTGGTATGTTAGCCTTCTGGTTGGAAGAAGTGCTGCCTATCTACTGGATTTACCAGAAACTTCTGTTTACTGTGGGCGGGCTTTTTCTCCCCCTGGAGTTTTTCCCCGGCTGGTTACAGCGTCTCTCCCAATGGTTGCCTTTCAGATTTATCACTAACGCGCCGGCCCGTGCCTTTGTCGCCTTTAGCTTTGCTGAGGTCTTGCCAATGGTGGCCGGCCAGTTAGTCTATATCGGTGTGTTGTTGGCCGTTGTGTCATTGGTGTGGAAAATCGCCCGGCGCAGGCTGGTGCTGCACGGTGGGTAGGTGGCTATGGCAAAATCACTGCGCTTAATCCTGATGTACTTACGCCATAACCTGATGTCGGCGCTGGCCTACCGGGTGGCGTTCATGATCCAGATTGTGGGGATGATGCTCAATAACGTGATGCTCCTCTTCTTCTGGACGGTGCTTTTCAACCGGCTGCCCACACTCAACGGTTGGGGTTTAGAGGGCGTTATCACCATTTACGCCATTGTGGCCTTTGGCTATGGTGTGGCCGTAGTGGTCTTTGGCAACACTTTCCACGTTGCCGAGGTGATTGCTAAAGGTGACCTGGACTACTACCTGGCACTCCCTGCCGACCCCCTGACCCATCTCCTCGTCTCCCGGATGTCGATTGCCGGGTGGGGTGACCTGTTCTTCGGCTTGTTAATCTATTGCATTGCACTGCCCGCTGCCTGGCGGCATCTGCCCCTCTTTCTCTTCCTGGGCCTGTTGTCCGGCCTGGTTTTCGTGGCCTTCAATGTGTTGGTGGGTTCACTTGTTTTTTGGCTAGGCCAGGCGCAAAACCTCTCCTCCCAGTTGGGTAACGCCTTGCTTACATTCAGCCTCTATCCCATTGATATCTTCCCTGGGGTGGTCCGTGTGCTGCTCTATGTCCTGATCCCGGCGGCCTTTGTCGGCTCCATCCCGGCCAAACTGCTTATGGAATTTAATACTTTCCAATTATTGGAGCTTACGATATTTGTTATTGTCTTGTGTTACGTTGCCCGGCTGCTCTTTATGTTTGGCCTGCGGCGCTATGAGTCCGGTAACCTCGTCACCGCCCGTGGTTAAGTTGGCACATCACACTTTCATCCGTTTCTCGATCTCAACGATGATCCAAATTATAACGCCAAGTAGAACGCAGACCCCAAAGTCCGTAGCCGGTAGCGGCACGACTTGAAAGAAAGTATCCAAGAAGGGTACATAAACAGCGGCGACTTGTAACACAATTGTCAGTAGGGTAATCCCAATCAGCGCAGGGTTTGCCAGCCAGCTCTGGAGCAACGTTTTGCCGGCAGCCCGTAACCCTAGCGCGTGCCCGATCTGCGTAAAAGCCAGCGTTACAAACATCATCGTCTGCCAGGTTTGGTTGTCAGGTGTATAGTAAACGTAACCCACGCCCAAAGTCAGCAAGGCAATGACCACACCTACCCAAAGGATATGGCGGCGCGCGTCGCCGTCCAGTAGATCGGCCTGGGGCGAACGTGGCGGACGGCGCATGGTCCCCGCCTCTGCCGGTTCCAGTCCGAGTCCTAACCCCATCAGGCCATCGGTGAGCAAGTTAAGCCATAACAACTGCAAGGGCAGCAGGGCCACACGGATACCCAAGAGCGGCGCAATCAACATCACCAGGACTTTGGCAAGGTTGCCCCCAATGGAAAATTTGACGAAGCGCAGCAGATTATCGTAAATAACACGGCCCTCTTCTACCGAAGCAACAATAGTCGCAAAGTTGTCGTCTAACAATACGGTATCCGCAGCCTCCTTGGCGACATCCGTCCCTGTAATCCCCATCGCCACCCCGATATCGGCGCGTTTCAGTGCCGGGGAATCGTTGACGCCATCCCCGGTCATCGCCACAATGTGCCCCCGCTTTTGTAAGGCTTGTACGATCTTTAACTTATCCTCCGGGGATACACGGGCAAAAACCGCGACCTCTTCGACCACCGACTCCAATTCAGCGCTGGTCATACGGTTCAAGTCTGCTCCCGTAAGCACCTTGTCGTTACCGGTGATGTGTAACTCCTTGGCAATGGCTAAGGCCGTCAGGGGGTGGTCTCCGGTGATCATCACCGGACGAATACCGGCAGTTTTGCACGTGGCCACCGCCTCGCGCACCTCACTGCGCGGCGGGTCCATCATACCGACCATACCGGCGAAGATCAGGTTGGATTCTTGCACCCCTGCGCCTGTTTCCCAAACCAGAGGCCGGAAAGCGACACCCAACACCCGCATCCCATCCCGCGCCAGTTGCTCGTTGGTGGTTACAATGCGCGCGCGCCACGCTTCGGAGAGCGGTTCGGCGTGGTCTTCGACCCATACCTGGGTAGTAATGTCCAGCAATCCATCCACCGCGCCCTTGGTCACGGCTACATGGGTGAACCCCGGCTCGCGAAGGGTGTGTAACGCACCTGGGACTGTTGTCGCTGCATCCTCTGCAAACGTATGCACCGTGGTCATCCGCTTGCGTTCCGAATCAAAGGGCAGCTCTGCAATACGTGGTAGCCACTTATCCAGGTCATTTTTCAGCAAGCCGGCCTGTCCCGCTGCCACCAGCAGCGCGCCTTCGGTGGGATCCCCCAGTGTATGGAAGCAGCCTTCTTGTGCATCCGGCTTGAGCAGGGCATCGTTACACAGTGCCCCGCCGGCCAGGGTCAATTGCACGGCGACGGATTGTGTTTCCAGCAAGCCCCCCTGACAGTCCCGGCCATCCAACGCGGGCATATGCTGACGCATCGTTTCCTGGAGATCGAGTTGGTATCCGGCCACATCCACCAACGTAACCGTCATCCGGTTCTCGGTCAAGGTGCCTGTCTTGTCCGAACAAATCACCGTGACCGAGCCTAATGTCTCGACTGCCGGCAGTTTGCGGATAAGCGCGTTGCGTTTGAGCAGGCGTTGCGCGCCCAGGGCTAACGTGATGGTGACTACTGCGGGCAAGCCTTCCGGCACCACGGCGACGGCGACACTGACCGCGGTGACAAACATCTCGAGCAGTGACTCGCCACTTAGGACGCCGATGCCGGCCACGAGCGCAGCGGCGATAAGGCCGACAACCGCCAGGGTTTTGCCTAACTGGTCCAGCTTATTCTGCAAGGGCGTTTGTTCCCCTTCGACCTGCTGGAGCAATGTCGCAACCCGGCCCAACTCCGTGTCCATTCCGGTAGCGACAACCATCCCCGCGCCACGTCCGTAGGTGACCAGCGTGCCCATATAGCCCATATTCCGCCGGTCTCCAAGCGGCAAGTTGGGGTCAGCTAACCTATCCGTGTGCTTCTCAACCGGTTCCGACTCTCCTGTTAGCGCGGCCTCCTGTACTCTCAGGTTGACTGCTTCCACGAAGCGCACATCCGCCGGGACAAGGTTCCCCGCTTCCAGCAGCAGCACATCGCCAGGGACCAGCGTGCGGGCCGGGATTTCCTGCACCTGACCGGTGCGCCGCACGCGGACATTGGGTACAGCTAGCTTCTTCAGTGCTGCCATCGCCCGTTCTGCTCGATATTCTTGCACAAATCCCAGAATGGCGAACATCAGCACGATGGCCAAGATGGCGATGGTTTCGGTCGTTTTACCCAGTAA
>JAFGKB010000245.1 GCA_016928755.1 Anaerolineae bacterium
CCGGCAAATTTTCCCCCTTTACCGGGGTCAAACCGGTCTACAAAAACCTGGTAGATAACGGCATTTCTGGCCCAAGCCGGCGGGGAGAAGTTATCAACACTATAGGTAAATGTATGACCAATACCAGGTTCTGGGACAACAACTTCGGCGGTATCATCCCCAAAATAACGGCGTGTGGCAGCGAGAACGGCACTATCCGCCGGTGGCCAATCGGCAAAACACCATGTACCATCCGGTAACCGCCCGCCAATACGGTAGCGCACCAGAGTCCCCTCCGGCTGCGGGGGCAGGGTACACGCCCACTGCCGTACATAAGCCCAGATTAGGGGATCCCATGAAGGCTTAACACACAGCAACGAAATACGGGGACTATCCAAAGTAGGGATACTGCCATCGTTAGTATAGAAACAGATCAACTCCTTAAAAGATAAATCGGAGTTTACAACAACACGCAATGTCACCGGTTGTCCCGGCTTAGGGTCGTAGGGTATGATATGGGCGTTATGTTGCAAGCCTTGGTGATGCGCGCGATAGTTCACTAATCGCAATGTATCGTTAGTATAAGTTCCAAAGATGATATGTTCTTCCCGTTGTCGTTCCTCTAATTTCAAAGCGGTTTACCTCCCAAACTTGGATTTCATACTACCCGACAGCACGCACCAAGCGCGCAACAGTAGCCCCCTCGCCCCCTTCTTTAGGTCCGGCGACTTCATAAGAGGCAACCAAGGGATGATGCTGTAAGAACTGGCGTACTTCACGCCGTAAAACACCGGTGCCCTTTCCATGAACAATACGCACCCAGGGCAAATCGGCCAAGGCCGCACTATCCAAATAACGATCAAGATTTTGCAAGGCATTGTCTGTCGTCTGTCCCCGCAAGTCAAGCTGGATGCCCGGTGAGGAATGCGTTGCAGGTGTTGAAATACGCTCAGATTTAGGTTGGATAGGCTGACCACGCTGCACCAATTCCAGGTCATCTACGTCAACGCGGGTCCGTAACGGCCCGGCCTGGACTAGGGCTTCATCACCCGTTATCTCCACGACTGTACCCTGCATTCCCAAGGAAACAAGACGTACCGTATCACCAACCTGGGCAAAGTCATCGGAGGAGAACACAAGGTCGGGAATGATTTCCCCCACCGGCACTAATTCTGCCTCCGGTATCTGAGACTCCACACTATCAAGGGTTGACTCTATCTCAGCCAAAGGCTGTTGTGCTTGCAAAAGTGTGGGGGGTACCGCCCGCAATTTACGGCGTAGGGTACGAGTCTCCTCGCGCAATTCTTCTACATACTGTTGCGCTTCATCCTCGGCACGCCGTAAGATATCCAGACGTTCTTTTTCGATACCTTCGAGACGCCGTCGCAGTTGAGCGGAAAGGGCCAGGGCATCCTGTTTGTCCTTGTGGGCGGCATCCCGCAAGCGAGCCGCGTCAATGCGCAAGTTGTGCAAATCATCCAGCATATCCTCCGCCCGCAGAGTTTCACCGGACAGCATCGCCTGGGCATCTTTCACAACAGATTCAGGCATTCCCAACCGGCGGGCAATAGCAAAAGCATTAGACCGCCCAGGAAGCCCAATCAACAGATGGTAAGTAGGAGACAGAGTGTCGGTATCAAACTGCATAGCGGCATTATGCACGCCAGGCGTATTATGTGCATACAACTTCAGTTCGGGGTAATGGGTAGCCACAAGGGCTGTACAACGTCGCTCCCTAAAAGACTCCAATAACGACCTGGCTAGAGCTGAACCCTCAGCCGGATCGGTTCCCGCGCCTAATTCATCTAAGAGCACCAGGTCCCGGTGATCAACCTCTTCCAGGAAAGAGAGAATATTCGACAGATGTCCGGAAAATGTGGAGAGGTTCTGTTCAATAGATTGCTCATCGCCAATATCAACATAGATATGCTCAAAACAGGAAATTACAGAACCCGCACCCACAGGGATATGCATCCCGGCCTGAGCCATCAAAACCATCAATCCCATTGTCTTGAGGGTCACCGTTTTCCCCCCGGTATTAGGCCCGGTAATCACCAAGACGTGAACGTCCTCATCCAGGACTATATCTATCGGCACAACCTTATCCGGGGCCAATAAAGGGTGCCGAGCCTCCATTAAACGCACGCGGGTACCGGGGTGACAGGACTTATCCTTATGTTCTGGAGCGGTTACCGGAACGGGTATAATCTCGGGTTCGGTAGCATTGGTAGCATCTGCATAGCGGGCCTTGGCAAAGGTCAAATCTAGTTCAGAGAGGGCCTCGATAGTCGCCGCAATAGCCTCTTCCACCCCCCCGACCTGGTAGGTCAAAGTACTCAGAAGGCGATGAATTTCTTCCTCTTCGGCCATACGCAGTTCACGGAGCGCGTTGTTTAGCTCGACAACGGCTAATGGCTCGATAAAAAGTGTTACACCACTGCCAGAGCGGTCGTGGACAACACCTTGGATGCGCCCCTTGGCCTCGGCACGCACCGGTATCACAAAGCGACCTTCACGCCGGGTAATTAGGGACTCCTGCAAATAAGGGGCAACAGAGGGCGAGCCTAACATCTGGCGCAATTTGTCCTGAACGCGATTTTGTGAGACCTGCAATTGGTGACGTATGCGTGACAACTCAGGGGAAGCGTTATCCCGTATCTCCCCCCGGTCATCCACAACCTGCGCGATAGCCTCAACAAGGGCCGGTTGGGGGACAATACGCCAAGCAATATCGGCAATACCCGGCATCTGAACCTCAAGCCGCCGGAAAAGCCGGTGGATGCGGTCCGCTGCCATAAGGGTATCACGGATTTGGAGCAAATCCGAAGGCACAATAGTAACGCCATGAACGGCCTGGGTGGCTAAGGGACGAATATCAAAGATTCCACCCAAGGCAAAGTCAGGCCGGTCAGTCAAGAAACTGCGTGCTTCACGGGTGAGCCTTAAACGCTCCTGTACCAGACGGTAATCCGCAGTAGGCAGAAGTTCCTGGACTAACGCGGTTCCCCCAGAAAAGTCGGTATAATCAGCCAGACGCCCCAAAATCAGGGGATATTCCAAAGTATCCCAATGACGATTCAAATGTATAAACTCCTATTATAGTTGCGGCACAAAGAACGGCGGATAGCCTCCCATATACCGTAAAGGGAAAAGTAATCTCTGATAGGCATATAAAACCCGATTGAGATATGGCCGCAGTATTGAGTAATAGTGGGCTACACGCATCGAACGCCACATCGCCGAATGGCCGGGAATTCCAACCAGAACGCCTATAGTATTATAAAGCAGCGCTATAAAGAGCAGTGCAATAACCAATCCTACTAACGCACCCAATAAATTATCCATCACGCCGAGTTTTGGCATTGACATATCGGGGAAAAGAATACGCATAAAGGCATAGAAAACGACCAAAAAGACAGCGGTCAACAGTAAGAAGATATAAGATTGTACAGTGAGCATATTAGGCATTGAGCCACCCAGTGCCAAAACAGCGGAAATAGCAACACGGCTCAGGACATTAGTCATAACCACCAATAAACCCGCGGCTAAGGTAACTATGTAGAAGCCAAAAAGCATAAACAACGCCCGTAACATCCCATCCGAAGCGAAAAGTATAACAATGCCTACGGCGATAAGAATTAAGAAAAAATCCAGCCCTGTCATCATTGTCCCCCTTTACAATCAGTGAAAGTGATTATGTTTATCCATTATGCGCTAACATAGACAAAAGCATTATACCATGTTAGGTAAATAGGGAATACAGAGCCAACGGATGATGGGAAACAAACAAAAAGAACCCCGGTTTTTATCACTCTGCTTATGTGAAAAAACCGGGGTTCGTGATAGGGCTACCTAGGCATTGACCTTTTCTGTTTCCTGCTCCTCGACCTGCTCAAGAGGGAAAGTAGTATCACAGGCGAGGCACTGCGCATTACTCTTACTCTTAACGACAAGCTGGCCACCACAAATAGGACACGGTGTTGCCAGGGGACGTTTCCAAGAGGTAAACTCACACTCAGGCCAATTGGAACAGCCGTAGAATACACGTCCTTTACGGGTGCGCTTAACCACGACTTCCCCGGTTTCACATTCAGGGCACTTCACCCCGGTCTTTTCCAGCCAGGGTTCGGTATAACGACATTCAGGATAGTTGGAACAGCCGATGAATTTACCATAGCGTCCCCAACGGATAATCAAGGGCGCGCCACATTCTGGACAGTCACGGCCCACATACTCGACCTGTTTGATTTTCGGAATGGCATTATCGGCCTTTTGCATAGCAATCTCAAATGGCCCATAAAATTCCCGCAGTAACTCAATCCAATCCCGGTCACCGTCGGCGACTTCGTCGAGATTTTCTTCCATCTGGGCAGAGAACTCCACATTAATCAGATCCGGGAAGTGTTGTACCAAGAGATCGTTGACCAACACCCCTATTTCGGTGGGATAATAACGGCGTTTTTCACGGGTGACATACCCGCGTTGCTGGATTGTAAAGAGAATTGACGCATAAGTAGACGGGCGACCAATGCCGTATTCCTCCAAGGTACGGATCAATGAGGCATCCGAGTAACGTGGAGGGGGCTGTGTGAAGTGCTGCTCCGGTAGTAAACGTATTAAGTCCAGGAGTTCATCAACTTCAAGCTCAGGTATCTGCTGAGTTTGCTGCTGCTCGGCATCCTCATCCAACGTCTCTTCGTAGACGACAAGGAAACCGGGGAAACGCAGCGTAGACCCAGAAGCACGGAAGAGATAGGGTTTCTCTGTCTCTGAACCGGCCAAAATCTGAACCTGGATCGTATCATAAACCGCCGGTTTCATCTGGCTGGCGACAAAACGCCGCCAAATCAACTCATAGAGACGATATTGGTCTTTACTCAGGAATGACTTTATCTCATCCGGCGTATTGAAAACACTGGTAGGGCGAATGGCCTCATGAGCTTCCTGGGCCTTCTTGGCACGGGTTTTATATTTCGGGGGCGTACCCGGTAGGAACTTCTCACCATGAGTCTTTTTAATATACTCCCGGGCCTCTTTTTGAGCCAGTTCGGCCACATTCGTGCTATCAGTACGCATATAGGTAATCAAACCCGACGGTTTGCCATTACCGATATCAATACCCTCATAGAGTTGTTGAGCGATTTGCATTGTTTTACGGGCCGTGAACCGCAGTTTACGAGCAGCTTCCTGCTGCATAGAACTGGTGATGTAAGGGGCAGAAGGTTTACGGCGACGTTCACCCTTTTTGACCTTGGAAACCGCATATGTAGCTTCTGAAAGCTCCTCAAGAATTCCCTTGACCGCCGCCTTACTGCCCAGATTGACCTCTGCACCACGGATACGAGACAAGCGCGCGGTGAATATCTCCCGCTGCTTGTGCTTAGCCCCGATTTGTGGGGATAATTCCGCATCAATAGTCCAGTACTCTTCTGGATTAAAGTTCTCAATTTCCCGCTCCCGCTCCACGATCAGACGGAGCGCCACCGACTGTACACGGCCGGCCGAAAGGCGTCCGCGTACCTTACGCCACAGCAGGGGGCTGAGGTTATAACCTACCAAGCGGTCCAGAACACGGCGGGCTTGCTGGGCATTGACCAAATCCATATTAATATTGCGGGAATGGGCAAATGCCTCGGCAACAGCGGTCTCGGTAATCTCATGGAAAACAACGCGCCGCAACTGCTTGGCTTGCAAATCTAAGACTTCGCTTAGGTGCCAGGCAATGGCCTCTCCCTCACGGTCAGGGTCGGTCGCCAGATAAACCTCACCTGATTTCTTAACTTCTTTCATCAGGTCCTTCACAACAGACCGTTTCTCATTCGGGACACGGTACCTGGGTTGAAAGCCATTCTCCACATCTACCGAGAGCTTCGAGCGCAAGAGATCACGCACATGCCCCACAGAGGCTTTCACCGTATACTGCTTACCCAAAAAGCGGGACACGGTGCGCGCTTTTGTGGGGGACTCAACAATAACCAGTTTCCCGGTTGGTGGCGGAGGCGTAGGTCGGGGAGGCGGGGTCATACCTTCATGCAAAGGAGTACTGCCCATACGGAACATCTTAGTTCCACATACGGGACAGCGACCTTGAACAGCAGGTTGCCCCTTCTTGGTAAATACCGCTTTAGGGTCTACCATCACCTGCTTTTCTTTACATTTTACACAATAAGCTTCCATCTTTAATTCATTCGTCATATATCACATCCACGTTACTAAAAACCATAACCACAAGCAGGGATAATAAAAGATAATTGTATTCCTGTCAAGTCGTATCAGGTTACAATAGATGCGAGTGTCCCTCAAGCGTCAAACGGGAGACAATATCACGGACACGTTGTGCTTGTTCGCGCGGAACAACCAGTAAAGCATCCGGAGTATCTACAATAACCAAGTCCTTCACCCCAACCGTAGCGACAAAACGATTGCCGGAGGAGAATATCATTGTGTTCTCGGTATCAATTAACATAGATTCTCCTACCTGGACATTTCCGGTCTCATCTGAGTTATGCAAGACCATAACCGAGGCCCAGCTTCCTACATCCGACCACCCCAAATCTACCGGCAAAACGGCGACTTTCTGCGCTTTTTCCATAATACCATAGTCAATAGTCTCTTTATGCAATAAGGGCCAAATACTATTTAAGGTTGTGGCATAATCAGGCGTATTTAACACAGTGGCTAACTTTTCCAAGGAGCCGTGTAACCCTGGCATCAAAGTATGTATCTCTTCTAAAATGTGTTGCACAGACCAGATAAACATGCCGCTATTCCAGACATAGTTACCCGCTTCCAAGAACTTGAGGGCCGTCTCGGTATCTGGCTTCTCTGTGAAGCGTTCAACCTGAAAACAGTCAAATCCCTCGACCGAGTCCAAAACTTCCCCTTGGCAGATATAGCCATATCCGGTGGAGGGTTCCGTGGGCTGAATTCCCAGAGTCATCAAATAGCCCTGGCGGGCGCACTCCTGTGCAGCTAGAAGCACATCACGGAAAACATCTTCTTTTAGAATGACATGGTCCGCGGTTAAGACGGCCATTACCGCATCGGGGTCACGCTGGCGAATATGCAAAGCCGAGAGACCGATACAGGAAGCCGTCCCCCGCCCCATTGGCTCAACAATAAAATTCTCCGTGGGCAAATCAGGGACTTGAGAAGATAGCGGGGCAACCTGTCTCTCGGCAGTGACCACGAAAATCCGCTCCGGTGGCAGAAGTGGCCGCAACCGGTCCACAGCGACTTGGAACATAGTACGGTTTCCAAAAAGGGTTAACATCTGCTTCGGATGTTCACGACGACTTAAGGGCCACAAGCGGGTTCCGCCACCACCGGCCATAATCAAAGCATAGAGATGTTCAGTCATTCCAAACTCCTTTCCTCTCCATTATTTTCTACTACGTTATTATCATCATAAGCGGCTCTGGCTTCGTGAGCCGCCACATATTGCAAAGTACCTACAGCGCGAGCCAATCCCTTAAGCTCCATCATCACCAAGGTGCTATTTACAGTCGCCATCGGAAGACCTGCTTTCCGGGCCAAGTCATCAACGTGTTGTGGCTCGGCGGTAAGATGGCTGAAAATAGCAGCTTCGGTAGGATTCTCAGGTAACACAGTACGCGCCACTTTTTTCTCAATAAGTTGGGTCAAATGCAGCGTTTCCAAAATATCACGCACCTCGGTGACAATCGAAGCCCCGTCACGAAGTAAGCGGTTACAGCCGACAAAAGCAGGACTAAGAATACTACCGGGCACGGCGAAAACATCCCGGCCCTGATTGATAGCAAAATCCGCCGTAATAAGCGCACCACTGCTAACGCCGGCCTCCACGACTACAACACCTAAACTCAGTCCACTGATGATACGGTTACGCGGCGGGAAGTTAGAAGACTCAGGCTTTGTACCCAGGGGATAATCACTGACCATAGCGCCGTTTTCTATAATGCGCTGGGCCAGTTTACGATGGTCAGCCGGATAGATAATATCTACCCCACACCCCAAAACAGCGATAGTACGCCCACCGGACTCTAAAGCGGCGGCATGAGCGATACCGTCAATCCCACGGGCCAAGCCACTGACAATAGTAACGCCATTTTGGACTAACTCGCTAGCTAAGCGGCGGGCAACCTCACGGCCATAAACTGTCGCTTTACGGGTGCCCACTATCGCCAACGCCCATTCGTCAGATTCTAGCAAAGTACCCTTAACAAAGAGTACCGGGGGAGAATCCGAGATATTTCGCAAAAGGGAGGGATAATCAGAACTATCCCAAGTCAATACCTGCACTTTCGCAGCGTCAACCTGGCGCAACAAGATATCAAGATCTGTTTTCTGACGGGTATCAAGAAAATTATGTAATGCCTTACGATTGAGTTTCAAATCTCTCAAGGCTGACTCAGGGGCTTCCCAAGCGGAGTGAATATCACCAAAAAAGTCTAAGAGAGCACGCAAACGCACCGGCCCGATTCCACGCACCTGGTTAAAGCCTAGCCAATAACGTAAATTGTCCATTGTTTACCTCGGTGTGAGCCATAAAAAACAAGGCGACCCATAATTGGTCGCCCGCAATCTAATAAAAACTACGCCTACTCACTTGATTGGCTTATCAATCGAGAAGGCCCGGTGGAATCCTCACTACCAAGCGTGCAGCCTCAAAATCCAGGTCTATAAAGACACCTTCTATAATCGGTAAAAGGATTTCACCTGAAGGCCCGTGGATGATTAACACATCATTAGCACCCTTGGGCAGAGATAAAACATCTACAACCTCCCCCAACGGCTCACCGTCTTCGGTTTCTACCGCAACACCGATAAATTGATAGGCGTAATACTCTCCCTCTTCAAGAGGAATGGCATCTTCAATAGCCACTTCGACTAACTGGCCTCGCAGTGCCTCAGCCATATTACGGTCATCACACCCTTCCAGTTTGACCAGCATAACATCGCGCTGCTGGCGAACCTGCTCTAAAACATAGCGCCGGTGTGACGGGCCTAAGTAAAGATATTTACGGTGTTTAACCCCATCCGGATAATCGGTGAGAACTTCCATCCGGAGTTCA
Source organism: Anaerolineae bacterium (assembly GCA_016928755.1). Lineage (GTDB taxonomy): Bacteria > Chloroflexota > Anaerolineae > B4-G1 > SLSP01 > JAFGKB01. The sequence goes on from JAFGKB010000245.1 coordinate 9,033, forward strand.
CCACGAATCCCATGAGGGCGTAGAACACGCCCAATAGCTAAATAACGAGGCTCAGGTTGCTTATCCGTCATACCTGAGCCCCCTCAATGTGAAGCTTATTGGCCGGAATGGCCTGAATCATACAATCTCCAGGGTAACCTTCTTCCCCATCTTAGCGCCCAACACTCGAGAGAGTGAACGCATAGCATTGATAGTTCGACCTTCCCGCCCAATCATACGCCCCATATCCTCCGGGGCAACACGTAACTCGAGTACCAGAGAGGTCTCACCCTCAATTTCTGAAACATGGACATCATCCGGCTTATCAGCGAGTGACTTCGTGATATACTCTACAAGATCCCTGACTTTAGTCATTGCAACTCCTCCTTTTAGTAAGCGAAAGAAACACGTATATGCCACAATGGCAAAGATGTGAAAAAGGCGTCCACCAGGAAAAGTTCAAGAAGCCTTATGCGCCTTCTACTGGGGATTCTACTTCTGTCTTCCCAGACGCAGCTTGAACTACTACATTACTAGTCTTAGGACTAATCTGGCTATCTCGCTCAGCGGCGGCAGCCTCAGCTTCGGCCACCAGGGCTTCGAGAGCCTCTCCTGCCTTCAAACGGGAAAAACGGTCAAGCGTCCCGATTTTGGTCAACAACTTGGCCATAGAATTGCTGGGTTGTGCCCCAACACTAAGCCAATAAAGAATCCGGTCTTCTTTAACCTGAATGGTCTCCGGTTCTGTGCGTGGATTATAGAATCCAACAACTTCCACAAATCTACCATCCCGTGGTGATGTCGACTCAGCCACAACCACGCGATAGCTGGGTTGCTTTTTTCTGCCGACCCGTCGTAATCTTATTTTTAGCATATGCCTCCTGTTCTTTGTTGTCGATGTAATGATGGTGTTGTATGAGCGCAAACAAAAAATCTACGCTCTAACCCTTATCTATATTGTACACGATTTTTTAAAATAAGCGTGGAATTCCACGCGTTTTCCCATTACTTAAACGTCGGATTAACTTACGCATCTGTCGATGCTGAGATAATAACTGATTTACTTGTTGAACCGTTGTGCCACTACCCGCAGCCACACGTCGCTTACGGCTCCCGTTTAAGACACGGGGGTTACGGCGTTCTTCAGGCGTCATCGACAGGATAATGGCCTCCACCTGTTTCAACTGCTTCTCGGTCTGGGCCTCATCCAATGCGACATCTTTCATCATACGCCCCATACCAGGAACCATACCTAAGATCTCGCCCAATGGCCCCATCTGACGCACCTGCCGTAATTGCTGAAGGAAGTCCTCTAAGGAAAATTCTCCTTTGCGGAGCTTCTTCTCCATTTGAGCGGCCTGCTCCTCATCATAAGCAGACTCAGCACGCTCAATCAAGGTAAGCACATCACCCATACCCAGAATGCGGTTTGCCAACCGGTCTGGGTGGAAAAGCTCTAATGCACCAAGTTTCTCCCCGGTTCCCAAGAACTTAATGGGAACGCCGGTCACGGCACGCATACTGATAGCAGCGCCACCTCGCGCATCACCATCTACTTTGGTAAGGATCAGACCCGTTAACCCAACGCGCTCATGAAAGCCTTGAGCAATATTAACGGCTTCCTGCCCGGTCATCGAATCGGCCACCAGCAGAATCTCAACCGGATTTACCTGGTCACGAATGGCCGCTAACTCTTGCATCATTGTATCATCAATTTGCAAGCGTCCGGCAGTATCTAACAACACGATATCTGAACCGCGTTTATTAGCTTCGCGAACACCTTGGGCACAAATCTCCGGGGGCTTCTGCCCATCGCGCTGGCTATAGACCGGGATATCAAGCTGCCGGCCCAAAACCTCAAGCTGCGTGATGGCCGCAGGGCGATAAGTATCCCCGGCTACCATCAAAGGAAAATGTCCCTTAGAACGCAAGTGATTGGCCAACTTAGCTAAAGTTGTCGTCTTACCGGAACCTTGAAGTCCTACCAACATCAGGACATAAGGCGCACGCCCCTTTAGTTCCAGTCGCCCCGGCTCACCTAGCGTTGCCACTAATTCTTGATGGACAATTTTAACGACCTGTTGGGAGGGATTTAAAGCACGGGAAATCTCTTCGCCTACGGCTTGTGTCCGTACCCGTGCAATAAAATCCTTAACAACTTTATAGTTAACATCAGCTTCTAAAAGTGCTAACCGGATTTCTCGTAAAACCGCTTTGACATCTTCCTCACGTAAGATGCCGCGCTTACCAATATTATCAAAAACGCTCTGTAACTTTTCACTTAATGATTCAAACATAGTATCATCGGTATCCGATTAGATACATTCTAATGTATAATAGAAATTCGTCAAGCGAATTCAAGGTTAGCGAGGCGGTTAGGCCTACCCAATTACGGTCTGGGTAACAACCGCAAGACACGGTTCAGTGCAGAGAGAAAGTCTTGACCATTCGACTTCGCTCAGGGTGACGGCCCATTGACTTCGCTACTAAGAAAGTTGCGCCATCCGTCATGC
>JAFGKB010000043.1 GCA_016928755.1 Anaerolineae bacterium
GCAAGCGATTACAAAACGATTATTACAAAAGGGCATTTGACCGAATGGCTGCGTTACGGTATAATAGCGGCTGCTCTTGGGTAAAGCTAACCGTCGCGGGCTGGCCCGCGCGGTTTTCCTTGTAAGGAGCTTTTAACTAGAATTTGGGAATAAGGTTAGGATAAAAGCTAAACACGCCTTATTTCTGAAGATATTTTGGTCGCCCTTTTGGGGCTGATATTATTTAAGGCAAGGAGAATGACAATGTCAACAAAACGGACTTATCAACCTAAGAAACGTAAGCGGATGCGCACTCATGGTTTCCGTGAGCGGATGGCCACTCATAATGGTCGTAACGTCCTTAAACGCCGGCGTACTAAGGGCCGCCGTAAGTTAGTTGTTGTGAGTCTTGGTGGTGCGAAGCGCATCAACTGGAAAGAAAGCTCTAACGGTCCTCGTCGTCGAAAGCCTCGTACCAGTAAATAAGATCACGTTTGGAGTACCATCCTTGGGAAAAAGGAATGCGCCTTCGGCGTCCAGCAGAGTTCCGGCGTGTCTGGGCGACCGGGCGTTCGTGGGCGCATCCTCTTTTTATTTTGTGGGCAGTTCCCAACAATTTGACACAAACCCGTATCGGGCTAACCGCGAGCCGCAAGGTTGGCAATGCTGTGGCTCGCAATCGTGCTCGACGGTTGTTGCGCGAGGCAGCCCGGCTTCTTTACCCTTATATTCCTGCTGGATGGGATATTGTATTAGTTGCCCGTGGATACCTGTTGGCGGCAAGCGCACCCCAGGTTGTTGCTGCATTGGAGCAAGTGTTGAAGCGCGCTGAATTATGGGAAACTCAGAAAATGGAGTGTTCTTAGATGAAAGCTATAGTGCTTAAACTTATACGCTTTTATCAACGGTATATTTCCCCGCTGTTCCCACCTTCCTGTCGCTTTACCCCTACCTGTTCTCATTATAGCTATGAGGCTATATCGCGTTACGGGATTTTTAAAGGCGGCTGGCTTTCTATAAAGCGCATTCTACGGTGTCACCCTTTTAATCCGGGGGGATATGACCCTGTCCCTTGACCTAGGAGGAAGTATGAATTATCGGCGGAGTGTGTTTAACCGCTTATCTTCATGGAACGCAGGCATCTTGCCTGCACGGCGGTATAGGTTGCTCTCCCGTTTAGTGGGAGTTCTGCTGTTAATGGTTATATTATCTACCGGTTGTGCCGGTAATAACCGTGTCCGGCAGGTGAGTTGGCCGGGGCTGGCCGTGGAAGATAATGTCGTATATGTGGCTGATGTTAGCCAAGTCTTAGCCTTGGATACTGAGTCTGGGCAACTCTTCTGGAGTTATCCTGCTCAGCCAGATGCTGCTATTGGTTTCTATGCGACACCTGTTCTGGATAAAGAGCGAAATCTTCTATTGGCGGCGGGCTTCAATAGCCGTATAGTATATGCGTTGGAATTAGGTGACACACCGGGACTCCAACCTATAGCCAAGTGGACCTTTGGTGGTGCTCAAGGGCAGTTTGTCGGCAGTGGCGTAATCTATAAGGATGATCTCCTCATTGGTAATGGGGATGGTTCGCTTTATGCTATCAACCTTGAGGATGGTAGCCAAGCCTGGGTTTTCGATAACCCCACTGACCGTGTTTGGGCTACGCCTGTTGTTTTGGATGATGTTGTTTATGTGGCTTCATTGGACCATAAGCTATACGCTGTGCAGGCTGATACCGGTGCGCTCATTTGGGAGCGGGAGTTGGATGGAGCTATCGCGGCAACCCCGGTTATTGCGAACGGTGCTTTATGGGTTGGTGATTTTGCCGACAAATTCTACCAGATTGATACCGCAACAGGTGAGATATTGTGGGAGTTTGAAGGTGATGATTGGTTCTGGGCCTCTCCTATAGCCGTGGATGGTATGATCTATGTCTCTGATGTGGGTGGGACCGTCTACGCCCTTGATATTGTTGAGAAGGTTGCTGTTTGGTCCACTGAAGTCGAGGATATTGTCAGGGGTAAGGTTGCCCTGAGTGCCGATGGTAGCCGATTATTTGTTGCCGGATATGAATATGGACAAATTCATGCCTTAGACACTGAGACCGGGCAGAAGATGGCTTGGGGTGTTATTTTTGATGATCCCGGTCGTTTACCAGGTGACTTAGTTGCCGATGATGAGCGTCTTTATATAATGCCTATTCTTGTTGATGAACAGGTACAAGCATTTGACCTTGTAGATGGTAAGATGCTTTGGCAATATCCTATCCCGGAGACTAAGTAAGGGCGTGATGAAATCACGCCATACGTGATAGATCACGTGTGTTGTAAATATCATTAACCGGATGAAATATTTCCGAATAAGTTTTTAATAAGACTAGAAATGCAGGGGGCTGTATTGTGTGGGAAGCGTTAGTCATTACACCCATAATTAACTTGCTGTTATATTTGTACCAACTTCTTGGCAATGAGACAATGGTCGCTGTTGCTGTTCTAACTTTTCTCTTTCGCACGGCTTTGATACCATTGACTCTGAGTCAGCAAAAGAGTGCCGCTAAACAGCAAGCTCTTCAACCTAAGTTGAAGAAGTTGCAAGAAAAATACAAGAACGACCAAGAGCGTCTGGCTCAAGAACAAATGAAACTTTATAAAGAAGAAGGCATTAACCCGATGGGGGGATGTCTTCCGTTACTGATTCAGTTTCCGTTGATGTTGGGCTTTTACCAGGCGATTATCCGTACTTTGGCATCAAGTCCTCTGGAACTCCTGGCCCTGCCACAACATATCTACTCTTGGGCGCCGGGTCTCAGCAGCCTAATTCCGTTGAAGAGTAATTTCCTGTGGCTGGATTTAGCTTTACCTGATCCCTATTATGTCTTGCCCATTTTGGTAGGGGTTACTACGTTCTTACAGCAAAAGCTTATGACCAGCACGATGCCTAATGATAATCCGCAAGCTCAAGCTATGAATCAGCAGATGTTGATTATGATGCCGTTGTTCTTAGGGTTTGTCTCTTTGAATTATGCGGCCGGTTTATCTGTCTATCTGCTTATCTCTAACCTGGTGGGTATTGTACAGTATTATCTTTTCCGCAAGCGGCTATATCAACAAATGCAGCAATCTGTAGCGTAACATTGTTTTGAAATGGTCGCCTACTAAAGGGATATTTTTAGGGTTCTTTAGGAATGGTGATTGAATAACTTCTGCTATACTTCTTTCTTTGATAGTTGTAGTTTATTTGAATCTGATTGCCCTTTAAATAGGAGGATTTTGGTATGGAATTACAGGAGTGGGTAGAGATAACCGCACCCACTGAAGAAGAAGCGATTATTATAGGCTTAACACGGTTGGGTATATCTCGTGAACAGGCTGATATAGAAGTTTTGGATAAAGGTAGCAAGGGGTTTTTAGGTATTGGTTCCCGTGAGGCCCGTGTACGGGTATCGGTGTGCGCCACACCTGTAAAATCCTCGGAGTCTACTGTAGTAAAGCCTGCGCCCTATCAGGAAGTGCAGCAAAAGGCGCCAGTAGTTGCTCCTGCTAATGAGCCTGAAGAGGCGCAACCGGTCGCGGTGGATGTGTCACAAGCGGTGATTTTAACACCTGAAAAGGAAGCACCGCCGGCTCAAGCCAGTGTTGATGTCGCCCCGGTTTATGAGCAGAAATCTGAACCTCCGCAACCAGAATTACGTCCTAAAGAACCGCCGCAAGCTCCTCAGCCTAAAGTGAAGGAACCTGATAAGGCTAGGGAAGATAGTGTATCACGTAAGCGTGTAGGCCCATCTGGTAATGGTAGGTCAGATGTGTTAGAGGTGGAGGCGATAGAAGCGGCTGCGATTGAGGTTTCTGAGCATCTATTTGAAGGTTTGCGCATTCAATCTACAGTTTCTTGGGGCGAGGAAGAACGACCTACCCTTTGGTTATCTTTGCGGGGTGGGGATGCGGATGCCTTAGTTGGCCCACGTGCTCAGACTTTGGATGCTGTGCAGTACCTAATGCGGACCTTAGTACATCGTCAAGTGGATGGTAATTACAATTTGGTTGTTGATGCAGATGGTTACCGGCATCGTCGGCAGCGTAGCTTGGTATCAATGGCTAGGAAGATGGCGAACAGAGCTATAAAAACAGGTAAATCGGTGCGGCTGCGGCCTATGCCAGCTCATGAACGCCGTATTATTCATATGACATTGCGTGAGGATGCTCGTGTTACGACCCAAAGCCGTGGTTCTGGGCGTAATCGGGCTGTTTTCATAGCCCCACGTGATAGGTCATCGAGGTAAATTGATTAAACATACGCTCAAACCGGTGAGTTATCTGGTTATTGGGCATATTACACAAGACCTTTTACCTGGTGGATTGTATGCAATGGGGGGGACGGCCACCTATGCCGCTTTGACGGCTGCTGCATTAGGCCACCAGGTAGGAATTGTGACTAGTTATGATTGTGGTTCTGGTAGCGTTGACTTTGGCGAGTCTGTACAGATCGCTTGTCAGCCAGCCAGAGCCACAACTACATTTGAGAATCGCTATGCGGGCAATAACCGGTTGCAATATCTCCATGCCCGTGCTGAGGAACTGACGTTTGATTCCATACCGGAAATATGGCGTAATTCTCCGTTGGTGCATATAGGGCCGGTTGCTTGGGAGTGTGCGCCAGCTTTGGTCGGTAAATTGGCTGAATCCGCGTTTGTGGGAATTACGCCTCAAGGCTGGCTGCGTAAGATGGATAGCCGGGGGGGCATTCATTATACCCGGTGGACTGTTGCAGAGCGTGTGTTACCTCTTGCTTCAGCCGTTGTCCTAAGTATTGAGGATGTTGCCGGTGATGCATCTCTTATTGCGCATTTTTCATCTCTGGCGCGGTTGTTGGTGGTCACCTATGGGGGCGATGGGTGTGTACTTTTTCAAAATGGCCGGGCCGATAAAATTCCTGCTCCTCGGTGTGTAGAGATAGACCCTACCGGAGCCGGGGATATTTTTGCAACGGCCTTTTTCAGTGTACTGTATGCTGGTGTTGCGCCTATTCCGGCGGTACGTTTCGCTACTTGTCTGGCATCACATTCTGTAGAATTTCGTAATCTGGACGGCATACCACAACTTAAAGATGTAGAGAGTTGTAGGTCAATGAAAGTGGAATTATGACTAAAATCTATACATTGGCAAATCAGAAGGGTGGAGTGGGAAAGACTACTACTGTGGTTAACCTGGCTTCATGTATAGCTGAGTGGGGTTATACAGTATTGGTAGTAGATATTGACCCTCAAAGTAACGCTACCACCAGTTTAGGTTTAGATCCCCAAGCGGTATCTAATTCTATCTATGATGTATTAATTGGTAACCTTGGTCTTGAAGACACGGTACAATCCACAAATTGGCCCCGGCTAGAAGTTTTACCGGGTTCTCCGGTGCTTGCGGGTGCGACAGTGGAACTTAATCAGTTAGAAGACCCGCGCCAGCGTGCTTTACGCTTGTCCGAGGTTTTGCTTAATGCTAATGGTTATGATTATATTTTGATTGATGCCCCGCCTAGTCTGGGTATTTTGACTGTTAATGCTTTAACTGCGGCAAAAGGGGTTGTAGTCCCTGTCCAGTGTGAGTATTTGGCCCTTGAGGGACTTTCGCAACTTATGCGAACTATTGGATTAGTTCAGCGAGGCTTAAATCCTGATCTTATTTTACGGGGGCTTGTGATGACGATGTATGATAGCCGGACTACATTAGCCCGGCAAGTCACGGATGAAGTTCGTGGGCATTTCCCCAAGCAGGTTTTCCGGGTGATTATTCCGCGTAGTGTCCGTTTAAGTGAAGCTCCGAGTTATGGAGAGCCTGGCGTTACTTATGCGCCGCGTTCAAAAGGGGCTAAGGCTTATCGTTTGTTAGCTTGGGAATTATTAAAAGGGGATGGTCTGGAAGTCCCCTGGTCACCATCAAAAGCTGACATTACTTAATACCTTTTTATTATGCTTACGCCGTGCTAAATGCACGGCGTTTTTTATTTATCACTTACTGGTATGAAAATCCCTAAAAATTTATTGAAAAGAGATGGCCTTCTACTATTGTTTACCTAATTGTTACCCAAATCTGCGCAGGTTGTTGTAAAATATAAGTGGTGGGATAGTATTTCTTAGGGCATATAGCGCGTCTGTGTCAACGGGTTGGCTGTTTAGGTGCGGGAATATACAGAGTGAAAGAGTAGGGAATGATCAAAAACTACACTGACTTTGAAATCATACTCCTGAAGAAGAAGGATCAATTCTATGTTCAGTTGGGGAATTCTCCAATTGGGCCTTCTGTGATGCCTCCTGTACCGGTTGATTTGCCGGATACTATTCTATCTGCGGATGTGGCTACACTTATCGACATCCAGGAATCTCAGCTTAATGCATTGGGGTGCCAGCTTTTTGAGTGTCTGGTTGGACGACCTTTTCACGAGCAATGGTCACCCGCACTGCGTTGGGTCGCGGTGAATCCAAATAATGGACTGCGCTTACGCTTTACTTTAAGTTCTTGTGAATGTGAGCGACTGCCGCTGGAAACTTTAGCCATAAGGAATAAGGACGGCTGTGATTTTCTAGTTCTCGATCCTTTGAAGCCTATAGTCCGCTCGGTGATGGTTGGGGAAGGTGTTTTGCCCCGGCGTGTGACTTTGCCTTTAAAGGTCTTAGTGGTGACAGGTTGTGCCACCGGTGAATTGTCTTTGAGTCCATCTGAGCAGTTAGTTGAATTGCAGCAGGCTTTAGCTCCATTAGTTGCTTCAAATCAGTTAGTGATTGATTATTTTAATACATCTTGTCAAGATTCAGTAGATTACGAAGCGTTATACCGCACTCTTTTCGAGACAGATATCCCTTATGATGTTGTGCACTTTATTGGTGAAAGTGCCTTGATAGATAGTGAGGATTCCGATATTATTCACGATGATTTGTATCCCCGCGTGGTTGATGTCTTGGTGGATAGTGGGGTGCGAGTTGTTAATTTGCAGTTTTGGGAGGGCGAGGGTATAGAGCAATTCTCAAAACTGCAATATCTCTGCTCCCAACTTATCGCCCGGGGGTTACCGGCTGCATTAATGGCGTATCCTACAGTTCCGTTAGCAGTAGCTACCCGGTTCTACCAACGATTTTATAGTCTATGGCTCTCCCAAAGTGGCATGCCATTTGAACTTACGGTGACGCAGGCCCGGCAGTTGGTGCGTCAGGAGTGCGGTGAGCGGGCTATTAATTGGTTATCACCCATGTTATTTATCCATACTGATTCAGCATTGGGTACATTTGTGGAGGTTGATGCGTCTATGCATTCTGTTCACTTGAAGTGTGGGCAGATTTTGCTAGAGCAGGGAGATGTTGGTGCGGCTGTTTCTGAATTAGAAGGTGCTTACGAAAAAGTGCCGGAGCGTTCAGGTCTAGTCCTCAGTCGAGCTTTGGTTGCCTTAGCCCAATCGCGACAAGATGATGGTGATGAACAGGGCGCGTTGGATGCCTGTAAGCGGGCGTTGTCGGTCTATCCTGATGACCTGGTGGCGCAGCTTATGCGCACTTCAATTATCTCTCGTTGGGGAGATGCTGCATTAGCTCAAGACCGCTTTGATGTGGCGCTGGCTTTCTATAATCAGATTGCGGATGCAGAGAAAATAGCTGAGGTTAAGCTCCAGCAACAACGGAGACGCGATATCTTGAAGCGCAATGCCTATCTATACCGGAAAACGCACCAGTGGGGACGCGCGGTTGAGAGTTACCAGCAGTTGATGACGCAAGCTACAGATGCTGGCGACAAAAAAGAATACGAAACCGTATTAAAACAGGTAGAATCCCATTTAAGTGTTGCCAGTATTGCGGAACAAGGTAGTTGGTCGCCAGGTTATATCTTAGATGATGTGTATGAGATTATAACTCTGATGGTTATTACTGACCGCTGTGAGATTTACAGAGCTAAAGAATTACGTTTTGCCCGTGGTGATGTTGTGATCAAACGGTTGAAACCTGATAGATATGATGATGAGGACGCTTGTGAACGTTTTGAGCGGGAAATTGTAGTCTTAAGATTAATTGAGCATAAAGCGGTTTTGCGTTTATTGGATGATGGGGTGACAGAAGATGGAGGGCGTTACTTTGTCACCCGTTTTGCCGATAGGGGCAGTCTGCGGGATTATATCCAATCTCAGCCTAACCATCGCCTCTCTCTGCCTGTGGCATTTGAAATAGCCAAGTCTATTGCTGAAGGTCTCGAAGCAGCTCATAGTCGTGGTATTGTCCACCGTGATATAAAACCGGGTAATATCTTGTTATTCTTCGACAGTGATGGTCTGATTCACCCGCAACTTGCCGATTTCAGTATTGCCCGTATCCCGGAGACCTGGCGTGAAGAACCATTAACTAAGTTCCTGGGAGGTGTGCTTTGTACGCCACACTATGCATCCCCGGAGCAATTGCATCTTAAGATTGCTGATGACCGTTCTGACCTGTACTCATGGGCCATTGTATTCTTTGAGATGTTGACCGGGCAATTCCCCGCAACATCTATAAAACAGCCTTCTTTTCCTTATTATCCATCTGCAGAAGAGTTCCCTTTGTCGTTTTTTACAGACCAGGGTATTCTACAAGAAATAGCGGTTATTTTGCAGAAGGCTCTAAATGAAGATGTGCGCAAGCGTTATCAATCCGCAGAAGCTTTGTTGGACGATTTGAAAGCCATCCAAATTCCTGCGGTTAGTGATATTGAGCGTTGTCTCCTGGTTGGTAAAGAGTACGCTGTTGTTGAAGAATGGCAGTTTGCAAATAGTAAGTTCAGACGCGGTTTGAATTTATGCAAGTGGTATGAGTCTTCTGATGACTCGCCAGGCCGCTATGCTAGTCTCTCCAGTAAATTACAGATGGGTAGTCTGTATGCTCAGGGTAGACAATACTTATTGGATAAACGGTGGAAATTTGCTGTTGATAGTTTTGAAGTACTTGCTAAAAAGGATAATTTAGCCGAATTGGGTGTTACGCTAAAAGAGATAACGACTTATTTACAGCAGGCTAAGTCTGGATTGCAGTTGGAGCGCAGATACACTCATATTTTAAAGTTAGTAGAGCAAGAGCAATGGGCCTCTGTTCTAAGCTGGTCTGCGGAATTTGATGAAACCTATAAGCTGGATAATGGCCCTACTGTTGGTGAGATTCGTAAACAGGCACTATATGCCCAAGGGAAGTGGCTTATTGAGCAGAATCCTGTGCGGGCTTATTATTTACTCTACGAATTATATCAAAAAGACCCACTCTACAAAGATGTAGCTGTGTTGTGTGCTGAAGTCGCTTTTAAATGTGCTGTTGGTGGCGCGCAAACATTGCGTTGGAGTGGAAAAGTTACCTGGTTGGCGCGCGCGGTCAAGCTGGTCCCAGAGCATAGGGATGGAAAGACCCAGGCGCAATTGGATGAAGCGCGTCACCAATTAGCAAAAAAGCTGTTTGATGAGGATAAGCCGGCTGCTGCTTTGCAATTGGAACAAATCTCGGACCAATATAGATTCCGGGAAGATGCTCGTTCTCTGTTGGTCGAGGCGTATTACGCCATCTTATCATCACAAGAAGTGGGTCAGGGGAACGGTCTCCAAGATTTAGAAGCTGAGTCCCAGGCTCGTTATCGTTTGGGTATGGAACTCTGGCACCAGCGAGACCTTGCCGGGGCTAGTAAGCAATTTTCTGCAATAGCTTCCACATCGGCTATTTCTGACACGGCCCAGTCGGCTTTGGCACAGATATATTTAGAGAAGGGTGTTTTGGCGCGCAGAGCTAGGAATTGGAAAGAAGCGGTTATGTGGTGGGATAAGGCTATAGAGACCTGCCCTAATTTTAAGAATGTACTCCAGTGGAAAATACTTGATGTACGTGCTCGTGCCGCTATTGTAGCGAATTTCCAATATATTCTTATGTTTTTGTTCTTGACCGTCTTTCTAGGTGTAATGGGGAGAATGGCCTATCCGTCTATACAACAATTGGGGCGATCTATTCCCCTTTCATCTCCTGTTCCGGCTGTTGTTGTTACTGATACACAACCGGTTATGTCTTTGTCAAGCCCAGAATCCACCCAAGAGATAGAAGTGATTACGATTCTGTCTACTACAGAAACTCTCGAACCAGAGCCTGATACCCGCGCAGATTCTCCGACTCCGTCGCCTAGACTTACTTCAACTGCGACGCCAATACCGACGCCAACCGCAACCCCAACAGTAATACCTACTGCTACTCCAACTCGTGTCCCGGTGATTCCTACACCTCCCGTAGCTCCTACTTTATTGGAACCGGGTGTTGGGGGTGTTGTCGCTGGCCCGGTTACATTTAGCTGGCGGGGGAACTTACAAGGCCAACAGTACTTCCAGGTTTCTGTTTACCATGTTACTTCCGGACAAGCTGTGACTAGTCCAGCTTTGAGGGATAGTGAATGGACAACGGAACTGACCACTGCTTATATTGGTGAATGTCGCTGGTGGGTCTCAATTCTTGAGAATGACCGGATGTTAGCCAGTGCGAACGAACAACACTTCTGGTTTAGTCTATTCTCTGGTAACGTGTGTCCTCCACCTGCTCCTGATTGCGGGCCGAGAAAACAAGCTGTTTGTGAGGATGGTCGGTGGGTATGTAAATAACTGCGGCCAAAGCTCGTTTTTCCGTAGTGCCATGATAGAGTGGTACGCTATGATTTTTTAGAGGAGGATTTGCTATGAAACCGGCTAGGTTTCGTTATATAAATATTGTGGCTGCGGCTTGCGGAACAGCATTTTTATGGGTTGCGTTTCTCATCGTACTTACTCCTACTCATTTCCTGCTTGGTGGTACTACGGGCATTAATCCTCAAGTTCGCGCAATTACGATTACATCCGAATTACCGATTTATGATCCCCTTGCTAATAGCGGCGTCTCGAAGACCGTATATTTTAATAATGCAGATTCGTCGGGGTTATTGACCACGACTTTTGAGATCAGTGGCACTCCTATTTTTTCCTTGACTGCCGGCCCGGCATTTGATCATTCAGCACGCATTTATACCGCTGCGGGCACATTAGTAAAATTTCCGGTTACTTATACTATTACTACACTTCACGGTAGCCAATCAAATGTGACTTATATTGTTACGAATGGTGTAAATCTAAGTACTGCTGTGGTCATCAGTTATGTGCAAGATACTTCGTCCCCCAGTGTTGCTATTGTTTCACCTTCTGAAGGTACGTATCTTAGTACCACACAACTGACCGTATTGGGGACCACCGGTGATTTAGGCTCCGGAGTGCAGCAGGTATGGGGCAGTACCGGGACTACAACATGGTCTACCGCGACGCTTGCTGTCACCGGTTCCCATGTTCTGGCAGCTAATTGGACCTATTCCTCGACATTCCCGGTTGTGAACTGCGTCCCCTATACTGTGTCTATCTATGCTGTGGATAACTTGAATACTCAATCCCTGGTGGCCAGGCGGGTTATTACCTTAGATGGTATCGGTCCTGCTGGCTCGGCGATTTTTACGCCTAATGTCCCGCTGGCGACTTGGGGTAATAATCCAACGTTGGACGTGGTCTGGCAGGGTTTTGCCGATGGTTGCTCTCTGTCCGGTTATCGTTATCTCTTTACCGATACGTTAGCAGTCACATTGCCCAGGTCTGGTGATATATTTACAACGGTTGCCCATGCTGGCGCTACTCTGCCGGATGGTACGTGGTACTTGAACGTTGTCGCCAGGGATATTGCCGGGAATTGGGGAGGCACAGCCCATATGGGGCCTTTTCAGATTGACACTGTATCCCCAACATCCCAGATTGCTATACCTGTAGATACAGAATACTATAACCAACTGACTGCGATTTCGGGCACTGCAAGTGATACCGGTGGGTCGGGGCTAGACTGGGTTGAGCTCCGCATCGTGAGTGGTACATTGAATTGGGATGGCAGTGCCTGGGATGTAAAAGAGACCTGGTTGGCGGCTACAGGGACAACGAATTGGTCTTTGACCGGGAGCTTGCCGGTATGGGAGAGTGACCGTGCTTATACAATCTATGCGCAGGCTATTGACAGCGCTGGAAATGTCCAGCTTGTGCCGGATCAAGCTACGTTTTACTATGATGCAGCGGCTCCCTGGTCGAATATAAACACTCCGGCCCATAATGCATTCTATAATGCGGCATTTACTGTAGCCGGTACTGCTGGTGATACCGGTGGGGCGGGGTTGCAGGGGGTTAGCATCCGTATCCTTCATAGTGGTTTAAACTGGAATGGTACTTCTTGGGTCGCGGGCGAGACATGGTTGGCAACATCCGGTGGCGGAACATGGTCCCGTTCGACCGGACTGCCGGTCTGGCAGCATGGTGAGCTGTATACCCTGCGTTCTCGTGCGGTTGATAATGTCTTAAATACGGAAACTCCTGGTCTCGGTAATACTTTTGGCTATGATACACAGCCCCCGGTTATCTCCAGTCCTAACATCAGATTGGCAAGTGGTGCCGATAAGCTATATATTGCTCCTTTAACGCCGACTAAACTCTTCTATACGAATACTCTTGTGGGGGTACAGGATTTTTATGTTGAAGGTAACCAAGCAGATGCTTTTGCCGGTATCCAGGAAGCGGTTTTCAGTGGCCCTGTACTGAGCTGTGCCCGTCCGGCAAATGATACTGATGCTGATTATAGTGGTCATTACTGTGTTTCTAGTGCCGATAATACTAATGGTTCTATTACAGTGAACTCCTATGACCGCGCCGGGAATACGGCAGAGCAGACATATACTTATGAATTAGATGGCACTCCTCCTACCTCTGACGCTTCATCCCCGGTACAAAGTGGGGCCGCTTCTATCCCGGTTAGTTGGACAGCTTCAGATAGCCAAAGTGGCGTTTCTTCTGTGGCATTATGGTATAAGAAAGGGACGTCCGGAAGTTGGCAATTTGATTCTACACAAAGTGGCGCATCCGGTCTGTTCTCCTTTGTCCCCGGTGATGGTGATGGTCTCTACTCATTCTCCGTGTTGGCTACCGATAATTTAGGGAATACTGAGGTTTTGAATCCTTTAGTCCCGGATGCTGAGACTCTATATGATACTCAACCGCCGGCATCAAGTGTACTCAGTCCTGTTGATGGGGCTTTCTATAGAACCGGTTTTAGCGTTTCTGGTATCGCCAGTGATGGCACCGGCTCCGGCGTGGAACAGGTTGAAATTCGTATTCTACGGGGTACGTTGAATTGGAATGGCAGTGCGTGGGTAGCCGGAGAGACATGGCTCATAGCTACCGGGACAACAAATTGGTCTTCTGGTGGGTCGCTCCCTGCTTGGCAGGATGGCAATACATATACTATGCGGTCCCGGTCTACAGATCGCGTTGGCAATGTGGAAATCCCTGGAAGTGGAGTAGCATTTGGTTTTGATACTCAACCACCAGAGATTGACTTTCCCCGTATTTTACCGGGAACCAGTGATAAGTTATATGTGGCCTCAGAATCCCCGACAACTTTGTTTTATACAAATACCATGACATTTCCTCAAAATTTCTATATTGAGGGTTATCAGACCGATGATTTCGCCGGTATCCAAAGGGCCACTTTTAGTGGGCCGGTGTTGAGTTGTTCGCGTCCGCCTGATGACTCCAATGCTGTTTACGGTGGTCGTTACTGTATATCTACTGCCGATACTTCTAGTGGTATTATCAGTGTGACCGCATATGATAAGGCCGGGAATACCAGGGTCCAGACCTATACTTATATCTTTGATGGTATTCCTCCTGAGTCTATGTCGGCGGCTCCACCTTTTGCCAATGGCACCAGTATCCCGGTTACTTGGGTGACAACGGATACACAAAGCGGCGCGGATACTACGACATTGTGGTATCAGAAAGTAGGGGGTGGCTCCTGGACGGCTGCTATGACCCAGACTGGTAGTTCTGGTTCTTTTAGTTTTATTCCTCCTGATGGAGATGGGCGTTATCTATTAGCTACGAGAGCCAGGGATTTCTTGGAAAATCAGGAATCTATTCCGGTTATTTCTGAAACCCAGGTTATTTATGATACACAATTGCCGGCCTCTATAATCCGTAATCCTGTGGCTAATGAGTTTTACAGCACCACATTTGTGATCAGTGGTACGGCACAGGATGTTGGTGAGGCCGGTCTACAAAGTGTTAAGCTCCGGGTATTAAGTGATACCTTGAATTGGAACGGTATAGGATGGATTGCAGATGAATTCTGGTTGACTACTACCGGCACATTGACCTGGACTCGGGTTGCTAATTTGCCTATGTGGGGTAGTGGGGATATGTACGGCTTACAGACTCAGTCTGTGGATAGAGCCGGTAATATTGAGGAGCTTGGTGTTATGACGCCATTTGGTTTTGATATAGAACCACCGCATTCCTCTTTGAGTTGGCCAGAGGACGGGACTTTTTATAAGGCCGTCTTTATGATTGATGGTACGGCCCGCGATTCCGGCGGGTCTGGGGTCCAAAGCGTGGCTATTCGGGTTGTTCATGACGGGTTGAATTGGGATAGCTCAAACTGGATAACAGCGGAGACCTGGCTGACAACAACCGGTGGAACTTACTGGTCCCGGAATAGTGGACTTCCTGTATGGCAAAGTGGAGAACTCTATACCGTTTATTCTCGTGCTGTTGATAAAATGGGGTTTGTGCAGCCTGTGCCAGACGTGCATACCTTTGGTTATGATACAGCATTCCCTACATCAACCATAAACTTCCCTGTTGATGGTTTAATTTATAATTATCCTTTTACTCTTACCGGGAATGCGGGGGATACCGGCGGCGCGGGGTTGCAGAGTATTGGCATCCGTATTTTAAGCGGCACGCTTAACTGGGATGGCCAAGACTGGATTGCTGCGGAGACCTGGCTGACCGCAACCGGTGTCTCTGATTGGTCTTTTGCAACAGATTTGCCGGTTTGGACTAGCGGTCATACCTATACTTTGCGGTCTTTGGCTTGGGATAATGCCGGAAACCAACAAGTTGTGAACTCTGATCGTGTTGTGGGTTATGATACCGACGCGCCGATTATCTCGCAGCCGGGGATTAGTGTGCCGCTTGGTGTTACGGGGAGTCTCTATGTTGATAGTGCCAGGCCTACACAGTTATTTTATACGAATACGTTCACAGGTGTTCAGCGTTTCTATGTTAGGGGAACCCAGACAGATACCTTTGCCGGTATTGATAGAGCTACATTTACTGGCCCCATATTGAGCTGTCCTAAACCCCCAGATGTAAAGTCCACTGATTATCAGGCTGAGTATTGCATATCTGGTGTAGATTCTGCCAGCGGTATGATCGCTGTTACTGCGTATGATCATGCCGGAAATACCACAGTCCAGACTTATACTTATGTATTGGATAATACACCCCCCTTTGTTAAAGTTATCTCTGATACCGGTTTTGCTAATCGAAGCCCCGTGACCATTACTTGGTTAGTAACGGATACTCAAAGTGGGGTACTGAGCACTACACTGTGGTATAAACGAGAGTTAAGCGGTACCTGGGAATTCATTACAACTACGCCGGCCTCTTCTATCTCTCATACTTACGTTTGGGATGTCCCGGATGATGAGGGGGTGTATTACTTCGCGGCGACGGCGGTCGATCAGCTTAACAATGCAGTGTCTTTCCCTGCTAAACCCGACACCCAGTTGGTTTATGATGCCGCCGCACCGGTCTCGACTGTCGATATGCCCATAGATGGTGCATTCTATAATACCCCGTTTGTTATTAAGGGGACGGCCTATGATGTGGGTCTGGCCGGGTTGCTGGACGTAGAAATCCGGATATTGAGCGGGACTTTGAATTGGGATGGGAGTACGTGGATCACATCTGAAGAGTGGCTAACGACTACCGGCACTACAGACTGGACGCGGTCCGGCGGCTTGCCGGACTGGGTCAGTGGACAAACCTATACTCTTTATGCGCGTGCTATTGATAGCGCGAACAATATAGAGAATCCGTCTATAAGTTACAGCTTTGGCTATGACACACAGCCACCGGAAGTACAGGTTACTTATCCGATTAGTGGTGCATTTTATAATCATTTGTATGCGATTGCCGGAACTGCCTATGATGTGGGTGGAGTTGGTTTGGAGGATATTCAAATCCGTGTGGCGGCGGGGGATTTGAGTTGGGATGGCGAGGATTGGGTGACTTCTGAGGTTTGGCTTACAACAACCGGCACCTTAAACTGGTCCCGTGTAGAGAACGCGGTACCCTGGCAACACGGTTATACGTATACACTTTATACACGGGCGGCGGATAGGTTGGGAAATGTGACCCCGTTTAGTGAAAACGTTTTTGGCTATGACATAGTATCTCCCACAATTGTTATGCCCGGCATAGAGACGGAAGTAGGACATAAGCTCTATGTTAGTGACCGTTCAATGCCTACGTTGTTCTACACAAATACCCTTGAATCCCCACAGTATTTCTATGTGACAGGGACTCAAAGTGATGATTTCTCCGGGATTGCCAAGGCGGTCTTCGGTGAATCTGGATTGCATTGTCCTGCACCTTCTTCCGATCCCAATGTAAATTTCCGAGGGCGCTATTGCATATCCAATATGGATTCTACTGATGGTGTTATTACGGTGACTACCTATGACCGGGCCGGGAATACAGGTGAGCAAACCTACGCTTATGTTCTGGATAGTTTACCGGCTATAGCTTGGTTGGAATCTGCACCATCCTTAGTGACTAACACCGCGATTGTTGAACTAAGTTGGGTGGCTACGGATACCCAAAGTGGGGTGGCTGATGTCAGTTTGTGGTATAAATCACCACACACAGGTTGGTCTTTGCAGTCTACATATCAAGTATCTGGTAATAACGCCGGTAATTTTGATTTTGAATTTCAAGATGGTGCAGGGTATTATGTCTTTGCCGCGACGGCTGGCGACCATGTGGGAAATTGGGAAGCGGCCCCGATTATCTCTGAGACGCAGGTGCTTTACCAACCGGCAGAGCATCCGCCTTATGAGAAAATTTATCTACCGGGACTTGTCCGTTTTTACCCGTTGCCGGTCCCGATTGGTAAAATTGAAATCGGTCAGGGAGAATCTTATGTATATACGCAGCATGTGGATGTGAATTTAGAGGCCACTGTAGTATGGGATACTGTGCAGGATGTGGCATTGCGTAATTACCAGGAAAGTTGGGTGACTCAGACCTTTAGCTCTCCGTTGTCGTGGGCTTTGCTGAGTGGTAACAGTGGTGTAAGGATAGTTGATGCCCAGTTTATCGCCAGTATGGGGGGCAAGTCCAGCATTGTCTCTGACAAGGTCTATCTTTTTCTCAATGGGGACTTCAATGCCGCGTTGTCACCCTATTGGTCTACCCACCAGGGTGGTTTTGGAGGCAATGGTAGTGGGTTACCCGTACAACGTGTATCTGGAATGGCGCGCTTGGGTGATCCAGGTTATAAAGATGCGGCTATTCCTATCGGTTATGGTACTTTGATGCAGGCGTTTACTGTGCCGGCTGACCTTTCCTATAAATACTTAAAGCTTTACTATGATTTATACTCCGAGGATTTTACCTACCGCCAACGGCAGTTCTACGATACCTTTGAGATTACGTTCAACCAGGCTCCGGCTGATGTGCGGGATCAACAGCGGGCCAGCGCTTGTATCGAATCCAAGGGGATACCTTTGGTCTTGAAAGAGGCCGGATTGGCTTTCTGCGATGGGGCTTTGCCAAAGCACAGAAGCCAAGAAATCTCATTGGATTTGAGCGCCTTTGCGGGGCAGTCGGTCACCGTGTATATAACGCTTTGGAGCCGTGAATATGAGCCACGGCTGCTTGATGACCGCGGTTGGTATAATTCTTGGGTGGATATTGATAACGTCCGTATGGAGCCGTGAGCAGGAGGTCTATTCGTTATCTAGTTCGTAACGCTGTTCAATAAGGTCTATAGCTTCTTGGGCGGCTGTGCGCACGGCCGGGTATTCGTCCATCAACATGGCCCGCAGTGGTGTCAGGTGGTCCCACCGTCCGATGTGTGCCAGTGTATGAGCGGCCAGAATGCGTGTCTCAGGCTCCGGACTACGTATCGCTCGGTTGAGTGCCTCTATGGCCGCGTCTCCAACCCCCAATCCTAGTCCTTGTTTAGATGCCCACTGCATAAGCCATTCTAATTGTTCGACTTGAGGTGGCGAATTTACGACGGCTGTCATTTCCCGGTGGGTTTCCTGTTCTTTTAAGGCTGCCTCGGCGGATGATCGAACTAACCATTCGGGGTCTTCAATGACCATATGGTTAAGTATCTCTGTGGCCCAGGGCTGGCGGATAAAGCCTAATCCATGAGCTACTGCACGCCGTACCAAGATATCAGGACTGCTGGCCGACTCTTTGAGGATATCCCACCCGGCTGGTGTTGCGGCGAACACTTCACCAATTGTGAGTACCAGTTGTTCGTCCCCGTATTCCAGGGTTTGCATCAGTATGCGTAAAGCCCCAGGGGTTCCCTGATCGGCCAATGCTAAGACGGCGTTACGACGGATGGCTACATCCCGATCCCGTAAGGCAGCGGTCAGAACATCGATCTCCCGTGGTGTCCCTACCCAGCCCAAGCCACGTAAGGCCACGGCGCGGACATTGGTATCGGGATGGCGTAATGCCTTGATGAAGAATGCTCGTGCTCCCTCACCCGCTATCAGCGCTAGAGCGCGTCCTAATTTTTGGCGTTGGGGATTGGAGATTTCAACGATAGTAAACCCTTGTGCCAATGCTTTCATCACATGTTTGCGCCACTCTGCTTCTGCCGGTGCCAGAATTGCCCAACGTGCTAAACGCAGGAGTGATTTCAATGCTGATTCATCGGCCTTGATAGTTCTAGGGGGCTGTGTTGTATATATGTTTTTCAACAGAGCATATACCAAGGGTGTTGCATCACTCAGCCCCACAAAACATTCCAGGATAAATTGCCAGCTACCCTCATAAAGGTGTATTTCCAGTAAGGAACTGGCTTCTGTTTCTTGAGTAAGAGCGATGGCTGTCAGGTAATTACTCCATACGTAGTGGTTGATTTTCCATTCTTCACCGGTTTTATCCATAATCTTGGATTTTTGGATAGCTTTACGGACGATGTTTTCTAATTTCGATGCCCGCTCATCCTCTGGGGGAAATTGTGTAAGGATGAATTGTGATAGCTCATCTTTAGAGAGCAACTTTTTATCTAAGTCCTGACTTCTGGCAATATAACACAAGGTGTTTAGGATATAGTTTTGGATGTCTTGTTCTGTTTCTTGGTCCTCTTTCCCCAGTTTTGGAGTGGGTACTAGACCTTGTAACCAGGTTTGCAATACGTCGTTAGCTCTATCAGGAGCTTTCCCTGTTTGTAAGGCTAACATGACCCGTAAAGTTAGCTCTGCCGGGGAAGCGCCACTTAACGCGGCCCATTGTAGTGGGGGAAGTAGTTCGTCGGGTATGCTGCTATCTTCTTTTCCCAATAATTCAGCCCATCCAGTATACAGAGTCGGTAGTAGAGACTCCCCTGATGGCGGGATGATTTTTAACGGAACAAAGTCAGCTTCAACTAGGGGGCCATAACCAGATGGCCCGGAAGCAATTATCCAGATGCTTTCCGGCAGTTGTTCAGCCGCCGCCGCAATCCAATTGGCTGTTACCTTGCGATTCTCTGC
>JAFGKB010000044.1 GCA_016928755.1 Anaerolineae bacterium
ACTTAGCTCACCGAGCACCACCTCCAAAGCGAAGAAGACCCCGGCTATTGGTGCGTTAAAGGTCACGGCAATCCCGGCAGCCGCGCCACAGGCCACCAGATCCCGTACCCGCTGGTTAGGGAGGCGCAGAAGTTGGCCTAATCCGCTGCCTACTGCCGCGCCAATCTGCACCACCGGGGCAACCCGCCCGGCACTCCCCCCAGAGCCGATGGTCAGAATAGAAGCGCAGGCCTGGGTGAGATGGACCTGGGGCGAAATACGGCCACCGTGGAGGGCGACAGACTCAATAATTTCGGGGACGCTGTGGCCCTTAAGACCATGACCGAAATAGTACATCAACAAACCGGCCAGCAAGCCGCCCATAGCCGGCGAAAGGATACCCTGGAAACGGCCCAAGGGTGCAAAGAGCGCGAAGATAGGGCCGGAGACCCACCGGCTGATCACGTCCAAAAGCCACTTGAAGAGCAAGGCTCCAAGCCCGGCCATAAAGCCCACCACGGCGGCCATGAGCATCGGCTCGGCCATCTCAGGAAAATGTATTGGCACACGCTGGCGTAAGGATGAATGTAATCGCATCTCAATCATCCCCGTTATCAGAGACTTGGCCCGCTCGCAGCCGGTAATGGTAAATATCCACCCGGTTGAAGTGTGACTCCTCAAGCAATACCCCTTGCTCATCAAGCCACTGCTTGACCAATTCCCGCGCATCCCAGAGCGCGACTTCAGAATAGACCAGCCACACATCCCGGTGATCGCCGAGGATTGCGGGCAATTCATCATTCACGTACTCGCCGTCTTTTAGATAATCCCCCCCTTCTGGTAAGAGCCAATTTGTATAGGGAGCCTTGGCCCAAGGGTCCATAGGCGGCTCGTAGTAGTAATCAAAGACGAAGTGATTATAGGGTATCTGGAACAACAGGAGATCACCGGGGTCCCTGCGCTCAGACAGGTAAGCCGCAGCCTTGTGAAACTCCGGTTTAAGGGGAATGGTCGCCTGCTTCACCAGGTTAACCCCGGCAAGGGAGACCATAGTCATCAGGAGTAAAACTACCGACGCTTTGGTAAAGCGACTTATCCATACCAGACCAGCACCGATGGCGATATAAAACGCCGGTAAGCACCAGATTAGGTAGCGGTCGGTGAAGGTCGGGCGGCGCAGTGAGACAAACCACAGCACCGCCAACGGTAAAACTACCCAGATCAAGAGTCCGGTCGCCAGTTCCGGCTTCTTTTGCACAAAGAGACCCACCAGGCCAACTGCGGCCAACACACCGAACAGGATGCTGCCAAATTCATACTTCCAACCGGCCACGCCAACACTCCAGCCATTAAGAAGAATGCCGATCATCTGGGATAAGGTGTAACTGGGATAGCCGGTCTCCATATTGCCCTGTAACAGCGCTTCCCCCACCATCGGCAGCAACCAGCGGAGCAATGGCAGATAGGGCAAGGTCAATAAGGCCAGGACAACCAGCCCCCCAACCCACGCGCGCCGGTGGCGATACGGGTGCAAAAGGAACCAACAAATGGCAACCGGGATAAATAACACCGCCAGGATATGGCTGTAGACGGCCAGAGTGGTAGCAACCAGGGAGACGGCCCACCAATGCCGGCGGTGCTCCACACAACCCCGATCCAGGGCATAGAGGGCCAACAGGACCAACAGCAGTAACCAGGTGTACATCTTGACCTCTTGCGCGTACCAGGCGCAATAGGGAGAGGTAACACCCAGGATGAGGCTGAATAATCCGGCCCACCGCCCGAACCGCCGGGCAGTTAACTTATAGAGCAATACCAGGGCCAGCACCCCACAGAGGGCCGAAAAATAGCGTAAGGCGAAGACCGATTGCCCCACCAGGCCCACCCACCCCCGCAAAATAAGGGGATAAAGTGGGCCGTTCCACCCGGCACGGGTAAAATTAGCTAATATCTGGCGCAATGGCCCCAGTGCAAAATTTAGCTGGTCAACCTCATCCCGCCAAAGCCCCTGGGCATCTAATGAAACAACATAGATAAAAAAACTCAGCCAAAAGAGAAAGAGCAGGCCGCTCGCCCATAATGCTTGGCGACTAGGAACAAGGGAAATTCTGCGCGGCTTCTGGTGATTTTCTAGCATTGTCAAAACCTTTCAGATAAAATATAGTATAGGTGGGTATAAGGATAATTCCACACAAAACATGCATTACTGTTGTTAATATACTTAACCCCTGGCGTTGTTATCAAAGACTAAGGTATACTAAGATTCTTTATGCGTTTAAGCTAATTTAGGTTATTATTATAACGCACTAAGGCATATTATTAAAAACCTTACGTCCTTAACACAAAACACTTTTTAGGGAGTAAAGATAATGAAAGTTTTAACATTTAACCCCGAATTATGTACCGGAGCACGTGATTGTGAGGCTACCTGCGCGCAGACCTGGTTCAAGGTCACAGATGTCGCGAAATCAAGCATCCGCATTACCCCCACGGACCAAGGCTTTAACGCGGAATTCTGTATCCAGTGTGGCAAATGCCTCGACGTATGCCCAGTTGATGCCCTCTACCAGGACAAAAAGGGCATCGTCCGTGTAAAGAAGAACCTCTGCGTCGGTTGTATGTCCTGTGTGGGCTTCTGCCCGTATGGCGTTATGCATTTCGATACCGAAGAAGTCGTACCTTTTAAGTGCATCGCCTGCGGCCAATGTGTCGAGACGTGCCCCAATGGTGCACTGAAAATCATTGAGACCGAAGAGGCAAGCACCGACCTATGGAACGGCCTTGTTGGCTGGTAATCATCTGGCGTAAAAAGTTGTAGCATGTAAATTTTATTAATAAAGTGAGGAAGTAATGAACGAGGCTAAAGCAAAACTCCATGTATTGTCAGAGTTTACTTACACCCCCTCTACCGTTGAACGGGGTTACACAGGACAAACTCTATATGTAAATGTTGGTGATGGCACGATTAAGGGCAAGCCGGTCACCGAGGATATGAAAGAGAAATTTATCGGTGGTCGCGGCTTTGACCTGTGGCTACTGTGGCAGGGCATTAACGACAGTACCAAGTGGAACGACCCGGAGAACGAAATCGTTATCGCATCCGGGCCATGTGGTGGCACAACCCAGTACCCCGGCTCCGGCAAATCCATCGCCGTCAGCATCTCCCCCCTAACCCACGTCCCCATCGACAGCAACGCCGGCGGGCACTACGGCCCCTACCTCAAATTCTCCGGTTGGGATGCGATTGAAGTCCAGGGCAAAGCGGAAAAAGACGTGTTTGTTTACGTGGATGGCCCGGCAGGCATCGTGCAGATTATCGAAGCTCCAGAGGACAGCCCCACCGATACCCATATGTTGGGCCACTGGCTCAACGACCACTTCGCAGCGTCCGAGAAGGATAAGCAGCAGATGTCCTTCGTCACTGCCGGTATTGGCTCCGACCACAGTTATATCGGCTGCTTGAATTTCAGCCTCTACGACCGCAAACGCCACGATCTGCGCTATAAACAGGCCGGGCGCGGCGGTATCGGCACCGTCTTCCGCGACAAGAAAATCAAGGCCCTGATTGTCAAGAGCTTCCCGGTCAAGGGTGATTCCAACCACCCCGCCGATATGGAGCGCATTGCGGCCACCGGCGCGGATATGCAGCACGAGGTTGCGACCTTTGACCCGGTCCAGAACCGGATGCGCAGTAGAGGCACCTCTTACCTGGTACAGATTATGAACGACTACGACCTGTTGCCGGTTCATAACTATAAATTCGGCGCGCACCCAGACACCCCTAAGATTAACGGCGATATCTGGGAGGCACAGTATACCCAGAACATGCCCGATGGCTGCTGGTACGGCTGTACCGTCGCTTGCGCTCACGCGGTGGACGCTTACGAAGTCCGCACCGGGCCGTATAAGGGGCAACGGGTGATTGTCGATGGCCCGGAATACGAGACTATCGCCGGGTGTGGCTCTAACTGTGGCATTTTTGAACCGTGGGCCTTGTTGGAGATAAACTTCTACTGCGATACTTACGGCATTGATACCATCTCCTTTGGGACCGGGATGGCCTTCGTTATGGAGTGCTACGAAGCCGGTATCCTGGATAAGGAGAAGACCGGTGGGTTAGACCTGCACTTCGGTAAAGCCGAAGAGACCCTGGAAGTGATGCACCAGTTGGCCCGTGGCGAGGGATTTGGCAAGATCTTCGGGATGGGTATCCGCCAGATGAAGCAATACTTCGTAGAGCACTTCGACGCCGATCCGCAATTCGTCCAGGACATCGGAATGGAGGCCAAGGGTCTGGAGTATTCCGAATACCTGACCAAAGAGTCCCTGGCCCAACAAGGTGGCTATGGCCTGACCAACAAAGGGCCACAGCACGACGAGGCATGGCTGATCTTTATGGATCAGGTCAATAACCAACTCCCCACCTTTGAGGATAAAGCCGAGGCGCTCCACTACTTCCCCATGTGGCGGACGTGGTTCGGGCTATGTGGCTTCTGCAAGCTGCCGTGGAACGACGTGGTAGACCCCAAGAACTCTCTGAGCGCTGAACCGGCCAAGATTCCCCACCACGTGCAAAACTACGTAGAGATTTACAGCGGGGTCACCGGGAAAGAGGTCACCACCGATGACCTGATTGATATGTCAGAGCGGGTCTACAATCTCCAGCGGGTTATGAATATCCGCCTGGGCTACGGCCTGCGCGACCACGACGCCATCCCCTACCGCTCCGCCGGGCCGGTCACCGAGGAGGAGTATCTCTCACGCCAGGAGCGCTATGACGACCAGATCAGGGAGTGGTTTGACAAAGACCCGGAGACTATGACCACCCAGGAGAAGATGGCACTCCATCGCGAGTACCGCGAAGGTCGCTACGAGAAGCTGATTGACGCCGTCTATAAACGCCGGGGTTGGAGTCCTAACGGCGTCCCCACCGTCGAAAAGCTGCAACAACTGGGGATTGACTATCCCGATGTTGTGGCTATCGTCAAAAAGTATCTATGATCCTGGTCAATCAAAAACACCAGGTCGCCTGGCATAAGGGAATAACAATCCGGGATGTGTTAAAGATTATGAACTACACCTACCCGCACATGGCAGTCCGGGTCAATGGGACGCCAGTACTTGATGACCAGTACGACACCTACACCATCCCTGATGAGGCCGATGTGCGTGTTATCCACCTGATCGCCGGGGGATAAGAAAAACAGGGAAACATTAAGTCTATTCTAAAAAAGAAACCCGGCTTTTGTTGTTAGTAAGCACAAGAGCCGGGTTTATGTTGTGGCTCCGGCTTGCAGGTTTGGCATAAACGTTTACAATCCCTGATGTAACTATGTGTCCCAAAACTGGCTCAATCACCCCTAGTAGAAAGTGGGGAAACTAAGGAATGAATCTCAGAACACGCACATTATTGCTCATCATCCCACTACTTACAATCAGTGTGCTCTCTATATCTATTGCCATAACTATCTCTGGAAGGCAGGCTATTCTGCAACAATCCAGGGTCAATGGTGAGATACTGACCGAACAGTTTGCCCATACCGTAAAGCTAGGGGAAGAAATTCGCCAGGGGTTTGAGGTCATTATACAGAGCCAGCAAGCAGCCCAAATAGTCTTAGCGCCACTGATACAAAACCTGGCCCAAACCAGCGGCAGAAGCCGGGCTGAGATTGCAGAGCAATTAGAGAAAATCACCGGGCAAGCTGAATTTGAGGCTTTTGTACAGCAGTATGTTGTCGAAGGTGTCTGGATCGAACAATTTACAAAGCAACTGCTTGGGGAAAACGTTATCGCTATCTGGGTTGTAGACTTGGAATTGAAGACCACCGCGCATAATGCAATAGCCCCCGCTGAAGTTGACCGGGAGGTGATAGCGGAGGACAGGGCACTGCTACAGGCGGCCCTTACCCAGGACAACACACAAAACCGGTTACAAGGGCCACTGCTTAAAGTAGCAACTCCTGTCAAAGATACCCAGGGACGGCAAATTGGAGCCGTACTCGTCTACTTCCCGATGCAACACGTACAGACAGCGCTGGACCAACAGCTACAGCTAACGGCCCTGATCGCGTTACTGGTACTTACTATCGGCGTCCTGACATCAATATTTATGGCCGAGAACCTGACGCGCCCATTGATGGGCCTGGTGAATGCCGCGCAGATGGTACAAGATGAGCAGTTCACACTGGAGCAAGCCAAAGATTTACAACAGACCAAGGGGAACTACGAGATCAACCAACTACGGCGCATATTTGGGCAGATGGCCCAGGAAGTAATTCTGCGTTATCAAGAAGCACAACAGCGCAATGCAGAATTGCAAACCGTCTACGAGATAGCCCAGGATATCACGGCCAACAGCATTACGCCCAATAAAACCTTGCAAACTATTCTGGCCCGGGTGGAACAAATCATCCCCTACGACGGCGGTGAAATCTGCCTCTATGTCCCGGAGAACAACGGCTTGTTAGTACGTGCCTGGAAGGGGCATCCTGGATTCGACAGTCGCGGGCGGATTTATAAATTAGGCGAGGGGTTCACAGGGGGTATCGCGCAACAACAACGCAGCCTCTTGGTCCCTGATATTGAGCAACACCCCACCATCAAGGCCGTCCATACCCAGTTAGGAAAGAGTTCTTTTGTCCGCAGCTTTGTGGGTGTGCCCCTCTTGGTTGGGGAGCGGCTGGTTGGAACCCTGGAACTGGTCAGCCAAGAACCGGGAGCCTTTGACGAACATGTGCAACGGCTGCTGGAGATTATCTCTCCCCAGGCAGCCATTGCTATTGATAATGCACAACAGGTAGAGCTGCGGGAACGTAAGCTCAAACAACAGATAGCTCAACTGCGGATTGAGATCGACGAGGCCAAGAAATCCCAACAAGTAGCCCAAATCACAGAAAGTGAATACTTTCAGACCCTCCATAAACGGGCTAAAGAGTTACGGGAACAGAAATCGCAGACCACTGACGAGACCGTAGAGCAAGCCCCCGAAGGCTTTTAATGATACGGCCCCTTACATTCAACCCCGGCGAGGTGAGTATAAGGGGCTATCATTCTCCTAATGGCCTGTAAAAGAATACTTCCTATACCAACGCC
>JAFGKB010000246.1 GCA_016928755.1 Anaerolineae bacterium
AACAGACCCGTCACCCTGAGCTTGTCGAAGGAGCCTGCCTTGAGCGAAGCCGAAAGGTCTAGATGCCTCGGCTGCGCTCGGCATGACGGGATTGTAGAGCTGAGCGGGAGACTTTCTTAGTAGCCAACTGTATAGTCTTAAAGGCTACTTACTCCAAGAACTTCTGCACCCAGACAACGTCAAAGGATTGGCCGAATTTACGGCCAATGTCACGTAGGCGGCCACATTCTATAAAGCCGTGTTTTTTGTGGAAGTTGAGGCTGGGCTGATTTTTGGAGGAGATATGGGCCACCAAGATTTTCATACCCAGTTCCTGGGCGTCAGCCATTAAGCGATTGAATAGAGCAGAACCAATTCCTCTATGGACGTAATCAGAGAGAAGGAAGTAGGTTAACACGCCGGTATGGGCAAAGGTAGCAGACTCATGATAAGGACGCAGTAGGCCGAAACCCACGACTTGCCCATCATCGACTTCAACAACGTAGAAGGGGTAACCCTTAGCGGATTCACAGAACTTCTCAAAGGTCGAAGAACTGGCCTTTTTATCAGGGTAAGCGGCAAAGCTGTGCTCAATGAAATAGTTTAGGATATTGAGAAAGGCTTCTTGATCTGTATCTTGTACAGGTCTGAATGTATAGTCCATTTTTTACTCCCTTTGCAGGCAAGACATCTGCCTAAAATGCTGGAACCTTCCAGGAAGCGACCATCCGAAGCTAAGAAGCTTCTTCTATGGTTTAGAAGCTTCCTGGAAGGAAAATAGATACAGAGGATTAGGCCTCAAGGGTTTGAGTACTTATGTCTTCGCCATCACGCAAGACCAACTCAAAAACGTCCGAACGTTCCGCAACATGCATGCCGGATTTCTCATACAGAAGTGTCGCACCAGTAAGGCTCATGGCATCCACATGAAGAGTCACGCGCTTTTTGCCGCGCCGGTAGAGTTCACCAAAGCTATGGTGCAATAACGCCAACCCTATCCCTTTGCGCCGCCAATCACGCTGCACACCGAGGGATTTCACATAGCCCATCTCGGGGTCTTCAACCCTGAAGCCGGTGCATAAGGATACACCGGCAATCCGGTCTCCATCCAGCGCCAGGAACCACAGAGAGGGGTCAAAATGTTCGTCATTGTCGGTCCAGTGTACCCAGGATTTATAATCTTCCTCGTAAGATTTCTCAACAAAACCCCAATGGTCTTGGAAGATATCCCGTTCAGCCTGGACCAGAGCGTGCATCTGAGTTGCCCGGTCGAAAGTACGGATGACAATACCCTCGGGGAAACGCGGTTCCGGTGGCGGGCTATCCATGTCGATCTGCATACGGAACATATGGCGTATCAGATCATAGTTGTGTTCTAACAACAAATCATGGATATGCTCAACCTGCTGTAGATAGTCCTGGCGAACTACTACCCGCGTTCCTTCCGGGGCCGACAGCATAATTTCACGACCACGGGTAGCAATCCACTCTGTCAGATAATGAGCCAAATCTAATCCCTTATATTCAGGATGGATGAACATCCAGCCGAACAGACGGACATAAGGGGGTTCAGCCCATATCCCGACATCGGCAACTAACCGGCCATCTGGCGCGAAGACAAAACGGACATTCTTTTCCCTATTACTGTAAGGGGATTTCCATTCCGACTCAATATCGGCAGCCTCAAAACGGGGCTTACCGGTTAAATCTACAAAGTAAGCATTTAACAAATCAACATCAGCCTGTAAATCATCGAATGTTGGCGGACGAACGGTGAACCCGTCGGGTAAGTTATATGTATGTTCTTTCATAGTGCTCCTTTTACAACGTTATATCTGGTAAAACACTCAAAGGTAATGGGCGGACAGTCCCCCACCGTCCGCCCATTACCAAGGGAAGGTTCTAACCCCAAATTCCACAGGGTATTATGCTTATACTGATGGCTGTAGCATAAACACAAACGATAGACCTTCAAGGGAGAAAAAGAAAACGACTATCATATTGTTAATCCCTTATATCCTAAACCCTTTATAGCATAGCAAATAATGCTCAAAACTGCATCCGGCAGGTGGTCAAGTTTATACTGGCTAGATGGGGAATCTTCCACCTGGCCAGTGGTAGGGGTGTAATTTACGGCCTTTTACTCAGGATAAACCCACTTTTCAAAAAGTGGGGTCAAGTCACAATCACATTCCGCCTCGGCCAGTTGTTTGAAACCTTCCCCAGAAGCAATATCCCACTTATAGGTCTCATAATAACGGCGCATAAAGCTATCAAAGGTATCTTGCCCGATCTCCTCAGCAAGAGCGGTGACAAAGAGTGGCCCGCGGCCGTAGACAATTGCGCCATATTCGGCCCCTTCGTACTCTCCCACCGGCAGGCCAATGGGTATATCGGGGTCATCAACTCGCTCGAGGCGTTGCGACCATGACGCGCGATAGCTGCCGGCTGCGGAGACTCCTTGCACATCGACATAATAGAGGCCGGTGACATACTGAACCACCGCCTCATCCACCCACGGCTCATCAACCTGGTCATTGCCCACGGTATTATAGAACCACTGGTGAGCGACCTCATGGGCCACAGTGGACTCCTGGATAATCAACGCAGGGAGACCGGAGACCATACCAGCGGGGTCATAGAGATTCAATGAGATTGCAATAAGACCAGAATACTCCATACCCAGGGCTTGCATAGGAGTGGCGACAACGTCTAGCTCAGTGTAGGGATAGGGACCAAATCGTTGATTGTAAGTGACCAAAGCCGCCACGGCACGCTCAAGGGCCAGAGATCCACCCTCAGAGTGCTCAGGGAAGGCATAACTGTTTATCGTGGTCTCTCCCATTACCTGGGAGTTCACCGCATAACGGTCACTGGAAGCAATATAGAAATCCCGAGATGGCCCCGAAGCAAAAGTGAGAATCTGCCGGTCGCTTTCGTATTCGTGGCCGACCTCAACCCCGGACGCAATCACGACATAAGTCTCCGGTGCCGTGACCCGGACCAGGTAGAAGCTGGCGTCAAGGTGGGTGACATCACCGGCATGAGGTGGTAATTCGATATTCCAGCCCTCATCATCATAGACGGCAATCACGGGATAAGCTTCATCCAGGACAAGAACATTATCGAAATAGCCGAAAAGCCCGTAATTGCCCCCCATCTCACGGGGGATAGTAACAGTGAAATCCATGCTAATAACGACACTTTCCCCTGGCATAAGGGGCGCGGCAAGGGGGACGCGCAGCACGCTATCCTCAACCAAATAGTCCGGCGTAACCTCTTGACCATCGACCTGGACATTGGAGACCACGCTCTCTCCCCCGGAGATGTTGGCATAGAGACGGAAGTAAACCTCATCCAAGGCCACATCTTCCTGATTAGTATAGCGCACCTCTTCATAACCGGTCACCTGTTTAAAATCACCCGGTATTTGGACATCAAGATGGTAAATGCTGGCCCCGGTCATTTCATCGAGTATATGATGTTCTGATTCAACCAAGCACTCTTTAAAGAGTGTGTAATCATCCCAATTAATATCCAAAGGGGGCGTAGTAATGCGCTCCGGGGGGCGAGATGTTATAGGCATAGCGGATACACGACAACCCATAATTGACAGTGAAAATACCACAAACAGGAATAGTAGCTTCTTGATCATTTGAGTTACACTCCTTACTTAAATCACGCATTATGCGTATAACCGAATTTCACAGATTAAAAGATGGGATAATTGTAAGATGTGAGGCGAATTTTGTGTTTTATCTTCCCTTTTACTTTATAATAGTATAAAAGGGTGTGGTTGGTTCATTTTATAACGTGCGCTTGCAATTGAGGGTTTTGTGGTATAAAAATAGTATAAACATGTACCACAATAAGCCTATAAAACGGCGTCTTCACTGTAATCAAGACTCTACCACATTAGACAGGCCATAAGGAGAGAAAAGATGCAAATAGTAACGGATAGTGGGATGGATCTTCCCCAGGAGAAGATCGAAGAGTATGATATTCATATCGTGCCACACAGAATCAGCATTGGCGGAAAGACTTATTTAAGCAACGTCGATCTTTTTCCCCCGGACCTCTATCGCCTGCTGGAAGAGACCGGTGAGATGCCGATTACGTCAGTGCCCTCGGCAGGTGATTTCGCCGAGATGTACCGCAAGCTGGCAAAAGACGATCCTGAGATTCTGTCGATTCATATGTCCTCTGGATTGAGTGCTCCGGTCAATGCGGCAACAGCGGCCAAGCAGATGGTGCCCGAAATCGATGTTACGATAGTGGATACCAAGACGTTATCGGCGGTGTTGGGCTGGATGGTCTCCGCGGCCGCGCGCGCGATCCGGGCCGGCTGGAATAAGGAACGGATTATCAAGATGATTCATCAACTTGGCGATGTGAGTGAGAGCAACTACACACTGGACGAGCTGAAATACCTGGTCCACGGGGGACGTATCAGCCATATGGAGGGCTTGCTCGCCTCGGCACTGAATCTCCGCCCGATTATTGAAGTAGAGAAGGTAGGAGGTACTTATGCACAAGTTAGCATCACACGCACATTTAAGCGAGCTTTGCAAGGATTGGTAAACCAGGTGAAGAAGCATCACGCGCCGGGCACTGCGCTGTTAATGCAATTAGGCCATGCACACAACCCGGATGCGGTACAGCAGCTTTTTGATATGTTAGACCCGCTTTATGATTGCCGGTGGATGCCAACGTGTCCTATGACGGCGATGATGGGCGCGCATACCGGGCCGACGATGACAGGGGTGGCCTATGCTGCACTGGCGGATTTGCCGGAGATGCCGCCGGAGTAAAACCACTGCTTGAAGGGGGCTGTCAAGTCCCCGCTTGGCTAGGGGAGGTTCTGGACTTGGCAGTCCAGAAGGAGCGGGTATTATGAACGCTCGAAGGGGACTGCCAAGTTCCCGCTTGGCTAGGGGAGGTTCTGGACTTGGCAGTCCAGAACGAGCGGGTATTATGAACGCTCGAAGGGGACTGCCAAGTCCCCATTCATGATAAGAGGGAAAAATGCAAATTGTAACAGATAGTGGAATGGATCTTCCACAAGAGAAAATTGAGGAATACGGAATACACATTATCCCGCATAAGATCACCCTGGCAGGGAAAACTTACCTAAGCAATGTCGATATTTTCCCTGGGGACCTCTATCGCCTGCTAGAAGAAACCGGCGGAATGCCGGTCACGGCCACACCCTCGGTAGGGGATTTTGTGGAGATGTACCGCAAGCTGGCAAAGGATGACCCGGATATTCTATCACTCCATATGTCCTCCGGGTTAAGTGCAACGATTAATGGCGCAATAGTGGCTGAGGAGATGGTACCAGAGGCTAATATTACCGTGGTAGATACTAAAATGCTGTCAGCAGTATTGGGCTGGATGGTAGAAGCAGCCGCACGGGCGATACGGGCCGGATGGGACAAAGAACGTATTATTAATATGATTTACCAGCTCAGGGATGCCAGCGAGAGCAATTACACACTGGACGAGCTAAAGTACCTGGTCCACGGAGGACGCATCAGCCATATGAAAGGTTTGATTGCCTCGGCATTGAATCTACACCCACTTATTGGTGTAGAAAAGGTAGGCGGAACTTATGCACAACTGGGCATTGCACGGACGTTTAGGCGGGCATTGAAGGGCTTAGTGAATCAGGTCAAAAGACGCCATAAACCGGGCACGGCGATGTTGATGCAGTTAGGGCATGGGTATAACCCCGATGCAGTACAACAGCTTTTTGATATGCTGAATCCGCTTTATGACTGTACATGGCTGCCGACATGCCAGATGACGGCGGTGTTGGGTGCACATACCGGGCCGACAATGGTGGGTGTGGCCTATGCAGCGATAGCAGATTTGCCGGAGATGCCGCCGGAATAAGTATGGAGAGGTTCTGGACTTGGCAATCCAGAACGAGCAATAGTGCGGGCAGCCCGGAACGAGCGGCGCTACACGCTGTGTTTATGGTATAATCTTTGGTTTGCTACGGCAAGAGAGATTATACCATTTTTATAACACAGGAGGTAAAGACGTGCGGCTAGGGATTGATTTTGGTACCACCAATTCATCGGTGGCCTATTATGACGGGACGAACCTCCACCCCATCGACCTTGACCCCCACAACGAGAACTCCAAAGTACTACCCTCTCTGATTTATGTTGACCGGCAATATAATGTGCAATTAGGCACGCCGGCGGCGACGGCATACCTGGAAAATGAAACCGGACGCCGGATTAAGTGGGAACGGCGCGATGTCGGCGCAATTGAGATCATTGTGGCCGGCACGGGATCCAGCCCAATCCGTTACATGCAAGATATTCACATCGTGACCGACACAGCGGCTAATGGACGTCTGTTGCAGTCCATCAAGACAGCACTGCGGGACCCCGGCTATGAAGGAACAGAGATTTTTGACCGCTATTACACCCTGGATGACCTAATTACGTTAATTTTGCGACGGATGAAGGAGCAAGCAGAAGTACAATTGGGACAGA
>JAFGKB010000045.1 GCA_016928755.1 Anaerolineae bacterium
AAACAACCTAGATACCAGTAAGCAAGGACTAGAGCCATTGTTGGCCGGTGCGGTCGCGGACGGCACATTGGTCGAACGGCGCGACCTATGGATTATCAACGGGATTGCGTTAACGGCCTACCCAGAGCTTATTCAAAGCTTACTAACACAGACCGACGTAACGGAACTACGCATAGACCACTATGAGCAGTATATTGAGCCAGAACCGGAAATCCTACCACGTAGCTCCGATGCGGAAGAACCAGAATACCCTTGGGGACTGACCCGTATACGCGCACAAGAAGTATGGGAAACCTTGGGAATTACGGGGACCGGCATTGTTATCGCCGGTATGGATACCGGGGCTGAATACAACCACCCGGCATTGGCTAACAACTACCGGGGGAATCTGGGTAATGGCCTCTACAACCACACGAACTCGTGGTTTGATGCTATCAACGAAAGCCCATATCCCTACGACGATCATGGGCACGGCACTCACACATTAGGCACCGCCGCCGGTCACGAGGGGATAGGGGTAGCACCCGGTGCCCAATGGATCGGCGTAAAAATACTATCTGGGAATGGCGGTGGCTATAATTCCTGGATTCACGCCGGCTTCCAATGGCTATTAGCTCCCGGCGGAGATCCTAACGCAGCCCCGGATATTGTGAATTGCTCTTGGAGTTCGGCTAATGCCCGTGATCGCACCTTCGAGGATGATATTGCCGTATTAAAAGCGGCGGGGATTCTCCCGATATTTGCTGCCGGGAATAATGGGCCGGACTCCAAAACTGTGGGCGCGCCGGCCAGCCTCAAGGGCGTACTGGCTGTAGGGGCGAGTGACCCTGATGACGAAATTGCGGCTTCATCCGGACGTGGGCCTAGCCCCTGGAATGAATACAAGCCTTATGTATCCGCTCCCGGCGTTAAGATATATTCTTCGGTTCCCGGCGGCATTTATCAAGAATGGAGTGGGACCTCAATGGCCACCCCGCATGTGGCTGGGATTGCCGCCTTGATGCGTTCCGCCGCTCCCAGTCTCTCGGTGGATAGAATTATCCAGATTCTAAAAAAGACAGCGGTTCCCCTGGGAGCGTATGTCCCGAATAATGATGAAGGATGGGGGCGCGTGGATGCATTTGCGGCATTGATTGAGATCACAGAACCCGCCATTATTACCGGGGTCGTCCGTGGTACCGGCAATGTTCCCCTAGCCAATGTACACGTAGAAGCGACGCCGATGCGCCCAGACGGCAATGCGGCCCATGATGTCACCGATGAGAATGGAAAGTATTTCCTAGCGATGCCAGCGACGAAATATAACCTTACGGCTTCAGCATTCGGGCACTATCCCCAAACCAAGTCCGCTATTGAGGCGCTCACAGGGACGGCGACGCAAGTGGATTTTGCACTCCCGGCCTTACCTGGTGGGGTGGTGGAGGGCCATATCACAGTCGGGCCTAGCCACTCTGCCCCCCCAACACACCCCGTCGAAATCCATATCCCAAGTATCTCTGTAGTCGTCGAGCCGGATGCCGCTACCGGGTATTATGCCGTGGCACTCCCGGCCGGCACTTATACATTAACCGTCAAGGGAAATGGCTACCGGGTAGTAACAGAACAGGTCACTATAGAAACCGGGTTAACAGTGGCCCAAGACTTCAATCTGCAAACGGCACCTTTAATATTAGTAGTAGATGAAGGTGCGTGGTATTACGAAAGCCAGGTGAGTTATTGGTATGCTGCGCTTGAGGAACTAGATTATACTGCCGACGAAGTACGCATTAAACATGTGCCTGACGATACCCCCCTCAGCTCAACCCTGATGGCTTATGATGTTGTACTCTGGTCATCGCCCCAAGGTTCGCCGGGCTTAGTACTCGGGGGGGAAGCATTGGGACACTACCTGGAAGAGGGGGGAAAGCTACTCCTCAGCGGGCAGGATATTGCCTATTATGACGGTGGCGGCTACCCCTTTACTCCACGACAGTCTTATTTAACAGAACAACTCGCGGCTTACTTTGACTCAAGTACTTTAGAATTATCAGACATAACGGGATTAGGGCCATTTGAAGGGCTAACCGTCACTATTACCGGAGAAGATGGTGCAGATAATCAAGAGTCACCGGACACCGTCGGTATCCGAGATGAATCCTTGACCCAGCCCTTATGGCGTTATAGCGATGGGCGATATGGTGGGGTCAGCGCATCCATCTGTGTCCCCTATAAAGCCTTATACTTCGCCTTTGGCTACGAGAGCATCGCCGGTACACAGAAACGCCTTCAGATACTCTCAACAGCCCTAGATTGGTTAGCGGCTCCTCCTCCCACATCTGGATTGGCTAAAAAAGGCGCGGAAGATACTCTTATCGGGCTGCCCGGCCAACGGCTTACCCATACGCTCTATATACGGCACATTGGAATGGCCGGGACCACGGATACGGTGACCGTCCAACTCAGCGGCCACCGGTGGCCGGCGGAGGTATACCCGACTACGGCTGCTATCTCGCCGTGCGAGACCCTGACTTACACCGTAGTGACAACTATCCCCCTAGATACCGGGATTCATGTCGCCGATGCGGTCACCCTCACTTTTACATCTGCACTATCCCCCGATGAATTGGTAACCCGTGTGAGAACTAAAACCCCGGCCCCTATTTTATTAGTGGATGACGAGCGCTGGTATCAGATGGAGGACGTCTACAAAACAGCCCTGGATATTTATGAAGTACCGTATGATATATGGAGCACCAAACATGAGATAGGCGGGTTGCCTGGTACGTCATCACCGGCAACAGAGACCTTAGCCCCTTATGCTATTGTGCTCTGGTACACGGGCCAAGACTGGTATGACCCGGTCAACAAGGCAGAAATAGAGGTATTGCGCCATTATCTTGATAATGGCGGGCGGTTGTTACTTAGCTCCCAGGACTTCCTCTACCGGAATAGCAACAGTGCACTGAGGGAGCGTTTTGGCGTGTTGGATTGGTATGAGGACTTATTACCCCCGCAAACGGCTTCTGGAGTCCCCGACCATCCCGCCGGGGGCACATGGGGGCCGGCGCCCCTGGAATTTATCAGCGAGAACTACGGCGATGCACTAGAACCGGTGCCGGACGCTGCTCCCGTTACACGCGGGCAAGATGGACAGGTTACCGGCATTGCCCAGGAAGGGATCACACAAACCCTGAGCTGGAGAACGCTCTTCTATGGTTTCCCCATAGAAACACTGCCGGCAGAAACTCTAGCCCAAGTACTCTCCAGAGCGGTAGGCTGGCTATCGCCACTAGGCAATAGCACGTGGGAATTAAACCCACAGATTATATTGGACGAGCACACTATAACCGGCACCCATACCATTGTTCTGCCCCAAGGATATGTCACGGCTACCGCAATTTTGCGCAACGATGCGCCGGAACCTTTCTCAACGGAGCTACACCATACCTTACCCACCTCCTTCGTCCTGCTTCCCGGCAGCCTCTCACCGGGATTGGCATATGATGAGCAGTTACAAGAAATCTCATGGGCGGGGATTGTGCAGCCCGGTGAACCAATTACCCTAAGCTGGGTTACGCTAATTGGGCAGGGGATGCCATCTGGCGCGGTATTGCGTCCTACTTTGGAATTTACCCTTGCCGATTGGGGATTACGTTTTGAGCGGGAGAAAATACTGCAAATTGCCGGTTCTGACCTCAGTAGTAGCCGGTGGCTCTCCCCAACCGGGGGGTTGGTACGGCCAATGACATTGTATGACTTCGGCTTTGTACTGCGGAATACCGGTGCCGGCCCGGTGGAAGATGGGTATGTGAACGTGTGGACCATGCGGGGCATAAACCCCGCTATCCAAACCGAGGAGCAGCCGCCAACTCATGGACTAAGTCTGACAGCATGGCAAGGCGATCTGGCCCCTGGAGAGACACGTTATATCACAATCCCACTAACATCATGGAAGACAGAGGGGCCGGTACGCTTTGACGCGCTGTTAGGGGATAAAAGCGGGCAACGTTGGGAGCAGAGTGTGTGGCTAGAGGCCACTATGCTACGGGTCTACTTGCCGGTAGTGATGAAAGATTGACCGTTAGAAACGCAGGCATCTGGCCGGTATGGTTAGAGCTGAGAGCTAAATATTCACACATTACAATCGC
Source organism: Anaerolineae bacterium (assembly GCA_016928755.1). Lineage (GTDB taxonomy): Bacteria > Chloroflexota > Anaerolineae > B4-G1 > SLSP01 > JAFGKB01. The sequence continues at coordinate 4,128 of JAFGKB010000045.1, forward strand.
CTCTAACACCCGCTTTCAGCTTGATTTCGTGGACAGGCCGGATGCTTGCGTTCTATTCCTCCAAATTGCGAATAACCATCACAACCTTACCCTGGATTTGAACCTGGTTAGCTTTCACGTAGATAGGTAACATTGTGGGATTAGCCGGCTGGAGACGGACCTGTTTCCCTTCGTAATAGACCTTCTTAAGGGTGGTTGCTCCAGGGCTATCATCAACCCATACCGCCGCCATCTCGCCATTCTCAACACGCGGCTGCTGGCGCAGGATGACTAAATCACCATCGTTGATCAAGGCATCAATCATCGAGTTACCTTTTACCCGCAGGGCGAAGAGGTCCGCAGTGTCGCGGTCAAAAAGCGCACGGCTGAGTTCAACCGTCTCATCACCGGCCAATGCCTCAACAGGCAGCGGAGCACTGGCCACAATATAGCCATAATAAGGAACTGAAATCGTATCCTGGCTGGAAGTCTCTCTTTCAGTCTCTACCAGGCAAATACCCCGCGAGACCGAGCGTTCACGAGTGATCAGTCCCTGCTCCTCCAACGCACTGAGGTAATAAGAGACCAGGGAAGTGGAACTGATGCCAACCCCCTTGCCGATTTCGCGCACGGTTGGTGGAAAGCCACTGGTTTCGGTGAAGCTCTTTATAAATTTTAGTATCTTCTCCTGACGAACTGCCTGCTTACTCCCCATAGCTACCTCCTTGTGTATCCCAATTATCCCAACTTATCCCAATTATAATCGCACATTTGTTCTATGTCAAGGGGTAATTTGAGAAAAAAAGCCTCTCAGAGACTACGTAAATCAGCTCTCCACAAATTTAAGGGCTAAAACGGGAGTAATCTCTATTGCTCACGTCAGCGATTTGTACTTCTCACGCTTCACCGGATCCGGCGGTAATCTTGACCACGGAGGAGTTCTCAGGGAGAGGTCTATCAATGTCACTACGTAAAAATCGCCGTATCGCACGCAAAGCCGCGATAAGAATCGTCTCGCCGAGTCCGACCATATTAATGTCAATGAAGAAATTCTCTTCCGGGATCTCGTCATCAAGCTGTTGTAACTCCTCACGGAAAACGACCAGCAGGTCTTCCTCATGCTCTTCGAGAAAGAGTGCCAAATCATGACGTGCCAATTGAAAAGCGGATTCACGGATTAACTTACGAAAAGCCATCATAACTCCTTTATCAAATAGATTGATTTGTCCCCCTAAATCCCCCCGGCGGGGGGATTTAGGGGGGACAAGCTGAGACAATCACCCGGCGGATACTTTTATAACCTTACGCGCCCGGTACCACAACCATATAACCTGGGCCAACATCGACAGGGACAAGGCCAACAATCCCACATACAGTCCGGTAAATCTGCCGGACAACACCCCGGCAAAGTGTACTACAAAGGTCACGCCCATATAGAGTACCACCGATTCGGTAATTCCACGAGTAGCCTTACTGTGCATAAGATTCCCTTGGTACCAGCTTTGAAGAACATTGACAGCCGGCAGCAAGAGGGCGAACCATAGCCCCCGCTCTGCCAGTTGGCTTAATTGAGGTGGTAATGCGGAGATCTGGGAAAACCACAGATGGGACAATGGCGTAAACGTAAAGACCAGAATTAACAAGGTCGTACATACCGCCAGTATTTGGGTAAAGCGCAGCAATCCAGGCTTACTATTGGGTGCATCTAATAAAGCCACCACGACCTCATTATAAGCAACACCAAAGCTACGCATAATAAATATCAGCCCGGTTATCACCGGCCACACCGCTAATGAGGGCAAAGCCTCCGGCATCCGGCTCAAAGCCGCACTGCCAATAGGCTGCACCAATAATAATAACAGGGAAGTGAGGGCCAAGGGGATATAGAAATCCAGGAAACGCCGGAGGGTCAGCGATTCCGCACTGCGCGGAGCCACGCGCACCTGATTTCGCAGAACCGGACGCACCCGCAATCCAGCGTAAATCGCTTCACAGATAACACCGGTCGCGATGGCACTGGCGGAGACGATGATGCCGGGAATAGTGTGTATCCAATAGCCCAGAGCCAACACGGAACTCAGCGCCACGAGGCGCACAATCGTGCCGGTTCCTACCGCGCGGGAATGACCGAAGCGGATCATCACTCCTTGATTAAAACGCCGGTAAGCGATGGACCAAGACCAGGGCGTCATCAGCATCAACCCCCAGCGCGCCGGTTCAATAATGGACTCCGGAGCACCGAAGATCACACGGGCGACGATGTAATAAAGCGGGGTAAAGGCTACGAGAATGTGTAAAGCAGTGAGAATAACCCCGGCCCATAACATAAAGCGGCGCAGGTAGAGATAGGCATCCCAATCTCTGACCAAGGCAGTAGCAGCCGGGAGTAACATAATAATTGGAGCTTCCACAATCAGCGAAATCGGGAAGACAATGCCCCCCCAGGCTGCCAAGTTGATCTCGGGATTGGCCAGACGGGCAGCCACCGCACTCTGGGCCGGGCCTTCAACGCTCATTAAGAGCCAGCTTAGGGCTAACGGCCACCAGGTCTTGAAGATTTCACCCAGTGTGAGCTGTGCCTGGCTTTCCGGTAACTCAGGTGACAGGCTTACGTTTGGTATTGCCAATGATATAACCTCCAGGTTAGATATGGGAGCAGGAACACAGAGAATTTCTATATTCCAAATGTACAGCCAAACTCCCCATCAATTATACCCTGAAGGAGTTTCCATGTAGCCAACCACACCAACGATAATGGATTATACCTAAAGAACAAGCCCCCCGTCGTCGTGGTGGATTCCCCCCCCTAAATCCCCCCCGGCGGGGGGGATTTAGGGGGGGAATTTCGCCAAAGTCCGGTTTAGGAGTAGAATACAGTTATAACTTATGGTTAGACATACCAAATCCAAATTATGGATAGCGATACTGTGCATTGT
>JAFGKB010000247.1 GCA_016928755.1 Anaerolineae bacterium
AACTCTTCGGCAATACGGCGACCATCGTCGGTGGACTCAAAGTTACCGGCGAACACACCGTTATTCTCGGCAGAATTCCAGCCCAAAACCTCAACCTCAGTGCCGTTCTGCTCGTTGTAATACATCACACCGTACTCAAAACCAACCATGAAGATAGAGACCGGCGGGATGTTAATACCACCGAAGGTGGCAACTTTACCGGTCTTAGTGGCAGCCGCCGCAACATAACCGGCCAGGAAACCAGCTTGGTCGGTGGAGAAAGTTAAACCACGAACGTTATCACCGAGGGGGTCATTATCCACGATAGCGAAGTTCGCATCAGGATTATCAGCCGCGAAAGTCGCGGTATCATCGGCCAGCAAGAAGCCAACGGTCACAATGAGGTCGGTGCCTTGCTTAATATACTGGGTAAGGTTGGTAGCATAGTCGGTCTGTTGCTGGGATTCCAGATAGGAACCTTCAACACCAAACTCTTCAATAGCACGCTCCACACCTTTCCAGGCCGTGGCGTTGAAGGACTTGTCATCAATACCACCCATATCGGTAACCATACCGACCTTGATGGCATTATACTCAGGCTCTTCAGGGGCTGCACCCAACCCGGCTAAGTACTCATTCCAACCGGTGCTGAGATCACCCTTAATAACGGCCTGCTTAACGGCGTCAATATCCTGGGCAAAGCTGGCGGGGACAGCATTCTCGTTAACACGAGCGATACCCACACCGTTATTTTCCAAGGTGCCCACATAGTTCTCACCGCCGAAGCCGGGGAAGTTCTCATCTGCGACCTTCTCAATGCTGTCGTAAACGGCCACATCCATGTTCTTCAACACACTGGTCAGGACGATGTCCTTGTACTGCTCCGCGCTAACGGTCCAGTCAGTGTCCACACCAATGACCCATGCCTCACCAGCTTCCTGGATGGCCTGGGCAGTGCCCAAACCCACCGGGCCGGCAACCGGCATAATGACATCGACGCCTTCGGCCAAGAACTCTTCGGCAATACGGCGACCATCGTCGGTGGACTCAAAGTTACCGGCGAACACACCGTTATTCTCGGCAGAATTCCAACCCAAGACCTCGACCTCGGTGCCGTTCTGCTCGTTGTAATACAGCACACCGTGCTCAAAACCAACCATGAAGATGGAGACAGGCGGGATGTTAATACCACCGAAGGTGGCGACTTTACCGGTCTTGCTCGCTGCTGCAGCAGCATAACCGGCCAGGAAACCGGCTTGGTCGGTGGAGAAGGTCAAACCACGGACGTTTTCACCCAAGGAATTATTGTCCACAATGGCGAAGTTCACATCAGGGTTATCAGCCGCGAAAGCCGCGGTGTCATCCGCCAGCAAGAAGCCGACGGTCACAATCAAGTCGGTGTCCTGCTTAATATACTGGGTAATGTTGGTAGCGTAGTCAGTCTGTTGCTGGGATTCCAGGTAGGAACCATCAACGCCCAACTTATCAATAGCACGCTCCACACCCTTCCAGGCCGTGGCATTGAAGGACTTATCATCAATACCACCCATATCGGTAACCATACCGACCTTAATCGTAGGCTCTTCAGCCGTGGGGGCTTCGGTGGCCTCTTCTGTGGCGGCGGGGACTTCTTCAGTCGCAACCGGTTCGGGGGTTGTTGCAGCCCCACCACAAGCGGTCAACAATACGCTGACCAAAACAAAAAGACTCAAAATGCTCAAAAGCTGTTTACGCATAGGATTCTCCTCCTTAAAAAAAGCTTTATGTTTTACGGTTTTTTTGGGAAAACTAGACAAAATACTTAAATAATAAGCTTAATACTCAGTAAACACTCACCTCCTTTCGCAAGTTCAAGTAGTTAGGATTAAGACTCAAAGACACAGAAATAGCATCACATACTGCCGTTCTGTATCATATCGAATTGCTTTCTTCAGGAAAGTGACGCCTAAACACTCTCCACACTTTCCAAAACCGGTTGTGATCGGTCAACTGAGAAGCGTAATTCGTCATCAGCCCCCACATCCGCCACAATACATCCTTCTGGGGCCTCAGAGAACTCACCATTTAGAATACGCACACTGAGCGGACTCTCGACATACCGTTGGATAGCCCGGCGTAACGGACGCGCACCATACAACGGATCATAACCTTGCTTAGCCAGCCAACGCTGGGCCGCGGGGGTCAGAAATACCTGGAGATTATACTCCATTAAGCGCGCGTTAAGCTCGTGCATCTGCAAATCAACAATACGCACAACATCATCCAGGACTAACGGGTTAAAGAAAATAATCTCATCAACGCGGTTGATAAACTCCGGGCGGAAGGTCTCCCGCAACGCCGAAAGCGTGCGTTGGCGGCCCTCATCCTCACGAGCATCCACACCCCGCATAAAGCCCAGTGCCCCACCCTTACGCATATGTTCGGTGCCCACATTAGAGGTCATAATCACAACCGTATTACAGAAATCCACCGGATGCCCTTGCCCGTCGGTCAAACGGCCTTCATCAAGAATTTGTAACAGGGCATTCCACACATCAGGATGGGCCTTTTCGATCTCATCAAAGAGTACCACCTGGTACGGGCGACGACGCACTGACTCGGTCAACTGCCCGCCCTGGTCATAGCCGACATAACCTGGCGGGGCACCAAATAAGCGCGAGATAGTATGCCCCTCACGGTATTCGCTCATATCCACCCGCAACAGGGCATCTTCATCATCAAACATAAACGCGGCCAAGGCCTTGGCCGTCTCTGTTTTACCCACACCGGAAGCTCCCAGGAAAAGGAAAGAACCAATGGGACGGCGTGGATCTTTGAGGCCGGCACGGGCACGGCGAATGGCATCCGAGATAGCCTGTATCGCCGCATCCTGACCCACAATGCGCTCCTGGATTGCGTCTTCCATCCGCAGTAACTTCTCGGCCTCGGCCTCCAGCACCTGATAAACAGGAATCCCGGTCCAGGCAGAGACAACTTCAGCGATATCATGCTCTTCCACCACTTCGTCAAGTTGGTGATGGTTTAACCATTCCTCACGTTTCTTGTTAAAGACTTGCTCCAGCCGTAGCCGTTGGGTCTTAATCTCAGCCGCGCGCTCATAATCCCGCAGATTACCGGCGGCCTCTTCCTCGACCCGCAAGCGTGAGAGTTCGCCCTCCATACGCTTGAGGTCAGGCGGAAGCGTATAGAGTGCCACCCGCAACTTTGCCGCAGCTTCGTCCATCAGATCAATCGCCTTATCCGGCAAATGGCGGTCAGACACATACCGGTGGGCCAGATTGGCCGCCGCCTCCAAGGCTGCATCCGAAATATGCACCTTATGGTGCGCCTCGTACCGGTCGCGCAACCCCCGCAGCATCGCAATCGTATCCTCAATTGAGGGTTCCTCAACATAGACCGGCGCAAAACGTCGCTCTAGCGCGCCGTCTTTCTCAATATACTGCCGGTACTCATCCAAAGTCGTAGCCCCAACACACTGTAACTCACCGCGTGCCAAGGCCGGCTTAATCATATTAGAAGCATCCAGCGAGCCGCTGGCATTGCCGGCCCCCACTACCGTATGCAACTCATCAATAAAGATAATATTCTCGCCTTCGGAGCGTTGGACTTCTTCGAGAATAGTCTTCAAACGCTCTTCAAATTCACCCCGGAAACGAGTCCCGGCAACCAAAGCTCCTAAATCTAACTGGAGCAGCCGCTTCCGCTTCAAAATCTCAGGGACATCGTCCGCAGAGATTTTCTGGGCCAGACCTTCGATGATGGCGGTCTTACCCACACCCGGCTCACCGATTAAAACCGGGTTATTCTTGGTGCGACGTACCAGGATTTGGATAACCCGCTGAATTTCCATGTCCCGCCCGATAACGGGATCAAGTTTCTGTTCACGCGCCATCTGGGTCAGATCACGGCTAAAACGGTCCAAAAGTTGCACACGCTTCTCGGCCTGCCGGTCTGTAACCCGCTGTCCCCCGCGCACCTTCTCAATAACCTCTAAAGCACGCTCACGGGTAATATTATAATTATCAAGTAACCGCTTTATAGGTGTATTACGCTCGTGGGTGATGGCCAGGAAAAGATGCTCGGTAGAGATATACTCATCCTTTAAGCGCGTCGCCTCATCCTGTGCCAGGTCCAAAATCCGCTTAACCCTGGGGGTGATAAATACCTGTTGCCCCCCCCGCGCTCCATAAATACCGGGGCGGGTGTTCTTCTCTAATAGAGATTCCAACTCTTTGGCAAACTCAGCCGGCTCAGCCCCTAGTTCAGTCAGTAAAGCCGGAACGGCCCCTTGTTCCTGATTGATAAGTGCCAAGAGCAGATGTTCCACATCCACCTGGCTATGCCCATACCGGGCCATCAGTTCAACAGCACGCTGCGCAGCATCCTGAGCTCGCTCTGTAAATCGATCAAACCGCATCATTTTAGACTAACTCCTCAGACATCCATTATACCGCAAGTAGACATTACCGGAAGTAACAAGGGCCTAGATTTATTTGGTCAATACTCAGGATTAGACCGGTTCTTCAACCAGGTGTTCCAAAGCATAGCGCGCCGCCGCTTGTTCAGCAGCACGTTTACTAGAACCCTGCCCCTCGCCTACCTGCTGCCCATCTAATAAAACCTGGGCGATAAAGGTTTTTGCATGGTCAGGCCCCATCTCGCCAATAATCTGGTAGCGGGGTGTAATATTATGCTCCGCCTGTGCCCACTCTTGGAAGTATGATTTGGCATCCACATAAGTTGCAGATTGCAGAATCATTTCGGACTCCTGGGCAAACCAAGGCTCCAGACGGTTCCAGACAATGTCCAAACCACCATCCAGATAAAGAGCACCGACAACAGCTTCCAGCGCGTCACAGAGATTAGCGGGGCGTTTGTGGCCCCCGCTCTCAGCTTCACCATGACCAAGTCGCAGAGCATCCCCAACACCAAGCTCATTGGCTAAACGGGCCAAGGTCGAGGTACGGACTAAAGTCGCCCGTAAACGTGTCAAGGGGCCTTCAGAGAAATCCTTATATTCCTTATATAACCAAGCCGCTACCAAGAAATCAAGTACCGCATCCCCTAAAAACTCCAAGCGCTGGTTATGGTACTCTTCCCCCCCCTCCTCAGGATGTTCATGGGCATAGGATGGATGGGTAAGTGCCAAGTAAAGTAAATCAGGGTGTTTGAAAACGTAATCGAGATTTTCCTGAAGTTTTACTACAGGGTCACCAGCTTCTTGCATAGACTTCCTCCCCTATAGGTACTGTAAGTCTACAGCACCACGAAATAGCCAGTTACTTACGCTTAAATTCAAAACGTTATCACGCCTTATTATGGCATTATAACACACCTTTTCAAGCTTTGACACACCGGAGAAGTAAGGACACAGAACAGACGCCCCCGTAGGTGGAGGCGTCTGCATTTTAGGCAAGAGTTTCTATGTGGCAAACTACACCAATGATGACGGAAGTCAGGTGCTGCGTGATTAAGGAAATCACGGGCACTTAAGAAAGTGCAATGCACCGATTCAGAGGGGAGCACTTAGGGCAATACTCTGGCATCCGCCGGCAAGCCACGGGTCATACGCACCACAGCCTGACGGGCATAGAAGGAGGCCCGGGCTACTTCACGTAATTGTGGCACCTGGCGATTTTTAGCAGCCAGGGTTAGGAGCAGTTCCTCATAGGTATCCAGACGCTCAGATAACTCTATATCAGAGGTATACCATCGAGCCGGATAGAGTCCCATAGTCTTAAATGCAGATTCTAACTCCAAGAATGCAGTTCTAGGTACCGGTCGGGATTCAGTGACCAAGGTTTCCACCTCATCTATGCGCCGGTCCAATAACATAAACTGCGCCGCGATACGTTCCTCCGGGGGTAACGTTGCTAACCAAACCGATTCGACAACCCGCTTTGACTCATACATAGGATCACCGGGCAGACTAGTTTGGGCTATAACCACCCCGCGCACAGAACTAAAAGCCAACAAGATAACGCATAAAAACGTTACAATAGGGGAAGCGTACCAGCGCGTAAAGAAGAAGACACGGGCACGGCTCACCGGTGATTGTACTGCCGCTTTTGCCTGGGCCTGCTTCCAAATACGCACCCGGGCATCTGGGGTGGGCACAACCTGCGCCAACACTTGCAATTGTTCTGACATAGGGTCTTCACCGGTGCGGAATTGAGTATCTTCACGCTTATGTAAAATCTTCATATTAGACCCTCCTCTTGATTAAACTCCTCTTTTCTTTCCAAAATACCCCTTAACTTTTTAAGTGCCCGAAAAACTTTGCTTTTTACAGCATTGGCGTTACTGCGCACCACCAGAGCAATCTCCTGGTTACTCAAACCACTCCCAAAACGCAGGAGAATAACCTCCAATTCCGCCGGTGTTAAATATTGTAAAGCATCCAATAACGCGCCATGTTGAAAATGTGCTTCTGGCGATGCGAACCCCTGTATGTTCTCCAGCTCCTCTTCCAAAGGAAGCTGGTATTTCTCACGGCGTTTAGCATAACGCCAGTAATCGGCCAACCGGGCGCGCGCAATACGAAATAACCAGGCACCAAAAGGTACACCATAATCCCGGTAACGGGTAATAGAGGTGAGCATACTGGCAAACACCTCAGCCGTTAGGTCCTCGGCAACCATTGTATCACCGGTACGGTAAAACATATAGCGATAAACCGCCTCCACATAATGACGATAAAGCTCCTCCAGGGCTGGTGCATCTCCCTGGCGGGCCTTAACAAGCAGTGATTTTTCGTCAGGATGAGGGTGCATATCAATCTATAACCCCACACTTATGAGTGTTTTCCTTTAACATCACCCTCATATTATATATCGTTAGAAAGGCCCGTCCAGGTACGTCTAAATTACAGTTTGCTTAATCTTTAGAGAATTCCTAAAAACTCGACGTAACCATTTAACTCGCAGCAACGATATAATCAGTAGTAATATGAAGGAATTTATACATCAGGTAAAACGCACCTAATTCTCATCCAAAGAAATCAAGTCTAGCAAGGATTTATGATTTCAAATACAAAAGTGTGTTTTATCTAAAAAACCTATCAGGGGGGAGAGTATGAAGAAGAATAACCGAGGGCAAGGTCTTGTAGAATTTGCGCTCATTATCCCTATCTTGTTAACCGTCTTTTTCGCCATTATTGATACTGCGTTCGTGGTACAAGGTTACTTAGCTGTTAACCACGCCGCACGCGAAGCGGCGCGGTTTGCAGTCACATACCAGCCGGTACAGGGACAATGTTACGACCACAACGGAAACGGTAATCCAAACGACGACGCCTGGCCCTGGTGTAATCCAGTCGATCCCGGCAGTATCGTCACCGAGAGTGAGACCGCTTACAACACAAGACGTATTGAGATGATTAAACTGACAGCTCGTGATGCTGCGCTGGGCCTAAGAATTTACAACGAGTGCTACAGTGCAACGTGTTCCGACGAGCCGGGTTTATTCCAGGTAAGGGTCTGGGGATTTCCTGACTTTGACCAACCTGAAGAAGAGGACCATCCGGGGCTGCAAGGTCTACCGGTACGGGTTCAAGTCGTCCACAGAGTCCCCCTCGTGGTCTTCTCAACCATTCTACCCCGTACCAGCGTGCGTGTAAGAGCGGCGACAGAGATGATCAATGAGGGTGTCCAGGTAGGTTTCGGAAACCAGCCCCCCCCTACCTTTAACCCTAGCACCGGTAGCGGTGACGTAGTGGGCGTTGCCACGGTTACCCCCCCACCCGGAGGCGGGGGAGGGACCGCGGAGCCAACCCCCACGCTCTTTGACGAACGGCTATTTATCAAATTGGACTTCGAGCTGGCTATTAATCAGCTTCCAGAAGAGCGGCAGCACATATTTGCAGCCCAGGTGACCGACTCACGCAATAAACCGGTTCCCAATGTTTTGGTCACATTCCGCACCAATAACGGGAGTTTCCACTCATCTGGTATAGGGCCAGTGATAGATGCGGTGAGTACTAATACTGACGGTTGGGCCTCCACTTCTCTCTATGCGAATAGACCCGTCACGGCCACCATTCAGGCGTGGCTAGATACCAACTCCAATGGGGCTATAGACACCGGCGAACCCCAAGATATAGCCACCAAGATATGGCAGGCCAACGGGCCTTATGTCACAGTTTCGGACTATGAACCGGAACCGGGAAGCTGGCTGGCGGGGAATTTGATCGATCACTATCAGGCTAACAACCCTTACTCTCTATGGTGGTGTCCACAAGCCATTACCAGCACCCAGAACACATTGCGCCTGGGTTACCCGCTAAATGTGGAAAGTGATGGCAACCTCGAAGATATACCCTTCCAGGTCCCGGCTAACTCAACCGGTCTCTACCGCCTTGAATCTCATAAGGGAGATGGGGGAGCAGATGCTTGTGGTGACGTGGCAACTCTTGAGGGCTATTCGGCAGACATTAAGATCAAAACCATCCCACCAGATTTAAGGATTACCGGGTTACAGTTACTAACACCGGAAGATGAGCGGGCCTCGGGCTACCCGTTAACCTTTACCCTGACCATTGAGAATGCCGGACCGACCAAAGTACAGGGTGGCCCGTTCGACCTGGATTTATACGTCGGGCTAGATGAAGCCCCCGAACCCTATCAATTAGGCACGGCTAAGTTATGGATTGCAGAGGCACTAGAACCGGCCGCCACCACCGAGATTTCAATAGTCCGCGAGATTAACGCCTTTGGCACTAACCAGGTCTGGGCACAGGTAGATACCAGTAACTATATTGATGAAGGAGAACTTGGCGGCGAGGATAACAATATTACCGGGCCGCTGGAATTTGAATTGGATTGTGGTATTCCAAATCCTGACCGAAGTGATGATTTTAACAGCGGTATTAAAGGGGTCTGGCAAGGTATAGATATTGGCTCAGGTGTATATGGATCCACATCCGTAAACGGTAGCGGGCAATTAGAGGTACGCAGTCGTGGCTCTTCCTTATGGTCAGGGGCTAATAATACTTATTACTTCTACCAAAGTTATAACGGGGACTTCGATGCCCGGTTACGGATTATAGATGAACCAACGACAAATCAATGGGGAAAAATAGGATTACATACCCGAGAAACCCTGGAAACCAAGTCACCTTACATAGCCCACCTGGCAACCCACTACAGAAGCCCGGCAGCAGAACAGATGAGCTATCGCGACTATTGGGACGGGAACGCAGACCGTATATCAGGGTCGAATAACTATACCAGAAACTTGCCTTACTGGGCCAGACTGGTACGGAAAGACAATACCTATTACTATTATTATAGTGAGGTCGCCGAGCCAACCTTAGATGACTGGGTCTATGTCAATAGCCACACCAGCCCGGCCAGTATGGATTATATTGGCATCGTCAATGCTTCCTACAACAGCAGTTCCTACGGGACCGGTACGGTGGATGACTTCCGTATCTGTACTAATGAAGGTGGTAGCAGCACTGACCCCCGGGATATCAAACCGCCAGGACTAAGGGAATGTACCGAGCTTATTAATATCTCTGGCTTTGAGGGTAACGCCGACACTGTCGGTATGTACTGGAAAGGTAGTGACATATTGCGAACATCGGCCCAATTCTACAGAGGGAGTTTTAGTATGCGGATGTACGCCTCGCTAGGTGTCTATCCCTGTAGCCAAAGCGTCCTTGATCCCTACCTCCATCAAAATGTGCAGATGCCCTTAGATATTCACAACCAATCTACACTAATCGTCAGTGCTCAATATATGAGCAAAGTTGCCGACCCTAATGAACTAGAGTGTAATAATGGCACAACACCCGACCCAGATGACCAATTATTTGTAAGATTACGTAAAGATGATGGCACCGATATAACATCATCGCAGCTTATTGGAACCGGAGAGGGAATTAACGGAACGTGGAACACAGTGGCTATTACCCTCAGTGATAGCATTAATATCCAGGACTACAAGGGACAAAATCTACAACTGTATTGGGATGCCACACATGATGAGGATTACGACGGCACTTATTTCTACCTGGATGAAGTGAGCGCACAGGTCTGTACCGAATGGGCCATCCCAGAACCAGAAGCGGGGACAGCGTCATTTGGTGGGCAAGTGAAAATCAGGGACAATAACGGGATCCCGCAGCCGGTGGATTATGTACTCATCACCGCCTATACTCAAGGGAGTGAGATCTATACCACCCGTTCGTTTAGCAGTGGCACCGATAAGGGTATCTATCGTTTCTATAATATACCGCCTGGACGTTATGACATTGTGGCCGAGGCAGAAATGGGAGATGGGACGACCCGCATAGCAACTTTTACCGGGCTAGTGTTCGCCTCGGATGAACGCCGTTATGATATTCACCTACTCTTCCCATAACAACCGTGCAATAAGATGAAAAGCAAAATTTGGATAATCGGCTTAGGAATGATACTATTAGCGGGCGTGGTTGCACTGCTCTTAGGAGCAGCGCAACCAGGCACCGGGCCAACAACCGGCGGTGGAGTTCCTATAATAGGGGGGATTAGCGCGCGACAGGCATATGAGACTTTACAAAACTGGAGCGCTGAGTGGGCCAGCGATGCCGGGATAACATCGGCTTCAACAGCGATCTTGCGCAATGGACAAGGATCGGGTTGGACATTCCAGGTCTATTCGCCCGGCAGAAAACACTTGGCGACAGTCTTGATCAATGGCAATGAGGTTGTAGTTCTCAAAGACCAGCGTATTCCCAGGACACAAAAACGCATTGACACAACCGCTTGGCAAATTGACAGTAATAGAATTATTGCCAATTGGTGGAACGCAAGGGGACAAACTCTCTGGAATTCAGAAGAAGCCCACAGTCTCTACCTCTACCTGGAACACAATCAACAAAATGACTTAACCTGGCAGCTAATCTTATTAAATAAGGAAGGGGATTTGATGGATTCCTGGGATGCTCACGCAGATACAGGAGAACCCATACAAAGGGGAGGAACAGAGAAATGAAGTATCAAAAATTACGCCGGAAGGAAAAGGGACAAAGCGTTGTTGAGTTCGCTATGGTCGTCCCTTTATTAATACTTCTTATGCTAGGGATTGCTGAGGTTGGATATGCATTCTACAGTTACATGGTACTGGCCAACGCCAACCGTGAAGCGGTACGTTTCGCCGCCCGGGGACGCTATACAGCCCAAGATGTAACCGACCGGGTCTTAATAGCCGGTGGCACACACCAGAAACCCGATGGCTCCTTTGAATCCAATCTCCGGACAACCGGAACAGATGCCAATATTGGGATTATTGTGACCTATATCCCGATTGACTCCGATGGCAATCTGGATTTAGATGACATAGAGGCTAATCTGGCAGGAGTAACACAGCAAGATGATGAAATCAAGGCTATTGAGGGTGGTGACACACGAGTGACCGGGGACGTATTAGCCGAGTATCAAAATAAATACGGCCCCATTACCCGCAGTATTAACACTTATCGAAATAGCGAGAATTATGAACCCCAGAATAACGAGGTGGTAATTGTCGAAACCTTTATGTTGCACGAGCGGTTATTCGACTTCGAGCTTAACCTCTTTGCCGGGGATAACACCGCACCTAACGACCCGACATTCAGCGCCATTATTCCTAATCCCCTCCCCCTCTATTTCCGCTCCGCAATGCGCGTGATGCGCAGCCGGTAATAACAGGCTGACAAATTGTCTTATATAGTAAGGAGTGAAATTATGAAGAAAAGACTAGTACACCGAGAACGGGGACAAAGTTTAGTCCTGGTAGCCTTTGGGATCTTTGTGCTACTCGGTTTCGCCGGCCTGGCTGTCGACTTAGGACTTTCCTATGTTGAACGGGTGCGCACACAACGCGCGGCAGATGCAGCCTCACTGGCCGCGGCCAGTGAATTACCCTTGGAAGGGGCCGCCCATCTGCGCGCCTTGGAATACTTAGCCCAAAACAGTTATGATTGTGGGTTAACACCTGTAGGTAATGACTTCGTCTGCCAGGGAGGGGATGTCCGAGTTGAGATCAATGGACAGGCGCTCCGGGGAGACGCAGAACCGACAGGAGATGACGTGCGCGTCATTATCCGCATCAATACCGCGGATTACAGGAAAGAGGGCGGCATCAACACAGCAGACAAAATCCGGGTCGAGGTCTTGCAACAGGTACGCCTCTACTTTATGCCCCTCTTCAGCCTGCAATTCCGCAAAGATGACCCCTTTGAAAGGGTCTCTGTGATGGGGCAAGCTATAGCGGAGAACATTAACGACCTGGATGTGGCCCTGGTCTTCGACCGGTCCGGCTCGATGGAATTTGACACCCGTTGTTATGGCTGTTGGACCCCGAATGGCAGCGACTACCCTGGGGGGAATCTCTACCCCTTACCCTGGGGTGGCCCGGCAACAGGAAATCCGACCCACTGCCAAGGTAACACGCCCCTAGTCTACGGAGGCAGGACCTACTTCATTATTGAAGCCGAGGAATATTCCAGCCTAAGTGTCAGCTACAATCCGGCCCTGGTCCCACCGGGCAAAACCTTCTGGGTTATCAGCCGCAATGGCAGCCAAGCGCCTTCATATATGGGTAACGCGCGCGCTTATGGTCGGGATGTCATCGGGGGTTACCTGGCTCATCATCCAGGGCGCACCCACAGCGGAGCAGATGGCCTAGGGGTAACGTGTAGTTGGGGCGACCTCCAGACCGCCGGGTCAGGTATGAATTTCCCCGAAGAACGGGTCTGCTTAAGCGATGAATGGGTACTCAATCATGGTGGTCCATTCGAGGCCCCCCGCGCCGATTATGATTTCACCGTACCGGTAAATGCCAGTGGGCCAGATACGACATGGTACATCTGGATACGGGGTCAGGGCGGAAACCCAGATACAAACCTCTTCTGGGGCATAAGCGGCGGCTCCTATGGTTCTTATAACCTAATTGGGCAGACACAATTTGGCACAGGGTCAACCTATGAGAATGGCGCAGCCAGCAATAAATGGGTCTGGAGAAAGATGGGCAGCGGCAGTAGTGGCAGTCTATCTGGCGCAGCACTGAATCTGAATGAAGGGCAGGACTACACACTCCATATTTGGGCCGGGGCCGCGGGCTTTGATGTGGACCGCATCATTATCACCAATGACGACCA
Source organism: Anaerolineae bacterium (assembly GCA_016928755.1). Taxonomy (GTDB): domain Bacteria; phylum Chloroflexota; class Anaerolineae; order B4-G1; family SLSP01; genus JAFGKB01. Next base: position 13,103 of record JAFGKB010000247.1, read on the forward strand.
AGACCCCCGCTATGCCGACAGTTCGTTAGACGACAACGTCCTGAGAAGTAGTCACATTGACAATAACCGTACTGACTGGGCCTGTGACCCATGTGATGCCCGTTTTGGTGGTAATCCGGGGGGAACCGGAGGTTCAGATGCGCCCCTCTGCGCTAGTTTTGACCGCCGCACCGACCCGATCTTTGATGACGAACAACCAATCCGGGGTGCTATCGAAGCCTCGAAAGCCTTTATCCGCCGCTTGGATCCGAAATTCGACCAAATTGCTTATGTCTATTACTCCAGCTCGGCCACCATCCGCTCCAAGCTAGAATGTGCCCGGCGTTTAGGCGCAGATAACTGTACAATGGATATTTTTGAGAATAACGTGATCTCAAAATTAAGCAGCACAACTGCCAGTGGCAGTACGAATATTGCTGATGGCATCCGGCAAGGTGTCATAGCCTTAAGCAGCAGCGGGACCCAATATGGCCGTCCTGGGGCCGCCCATATTATGATTTTGATGACCGATGGTGAAGCCAATGTTACGCCTAGTGATGGTGGCATATGTTACGCCGAAGACTATTGGCCACAGAACCTCGGTGACAACAGCCGAGACCGGGCTAAAGATTGCTCGATCTATTACGCAATGGAAGCCCGGAGAAATGGCGTTGTGATTTACACCATCACGCTGGGTGAAACTGCCGACATTGAATTGATGCAGGGCATCGCGGAGATAACCGGTGGCATCCACCGCCACGCACCGCGACCGGAGCAATTGGAACCGATTTTCGACGAGCTTTATCGTCGTATCTTCCTGAGAATTGTGGAATAAACTGGCCAGCATTACAGAGACGAGACCGATCTAAGTCAAACCACCCTGGTGTAACAGCCAGGGTGGTTTATTTTGGCCGGGATTAGTGTCTGGGCGGGAAACACGCCTCCAAGCTTAAAAAATACTTGTTTGTTCTTTGGGGACATGGTATAATTTGATTGACCCAGGGAGAAAAGGAGGGGTGAATGGAAAATCAAGTACCACAAACTCCACAAGTCAAACAAACAACGGAAGAGAAGGCTGCACAAAGAACCCAGACTATTATTATCGCCGGTGGCATTATCTTTTTAGTATTGCTGATTGCTGCAATTGTTCTGATGGCCACTTTCCCCCAGGTCACAGAGGTTGTCCGCGATATAGCAATTGTTTTTGTCGCTGTTGAGACGTTTCTGATTGGTGCAGCCCTGTTAGTACTGGTGGTCCAAGTGCAAATGTTAATCCGAGTTTTGCAAGATGAAATTCAGCCACTACTACGTTCGGTAAATGAAACCACATCAACCGTCCGGGGAACCACGCAATTTGTCAGTCATAATTTAGTAGACCCAATTATTAAGGCAGCCGGGTTCACCGCAGGAGTACGACGGGTGGCCGACGACCTACTTACGGTTATTGGTGTAGCCCGGTCTAAACCAAAGTCAACTCAATCAAATACAGGAGGTACAAATGGAGAAGAAGCGTAATTTAGGAGCCTTTTTAACAGGCTTCTTCATCGGGGGATTAATCGGTACCGGCGTCGCGATATTATTTGCCCCACAATCTGGCGACGAAACATTGGAAGAACTACGCCAGAAAGGGATCGAACTAACCGAGGCGGCCAGTCACAAAGCTAAAGAGGCACGGGCCAAAGCCGAGAAAGCTATTCAAGAAGCCAAGGCCAAGGCCGGCGAAGCATCAGACACCCTTAAGAGCCGGGTACAAGACTTAGAAGAGCAAGGGAAAGCAATGGTTGAAGAGAAACAACAACAACTCAAAGAGTTGGCCAAGCAACCCGCCGGTGAAGGGGCCAAAGAAGCACAATCAGAGGGGATTACCCTGGAAGATTCGACAACAGAAGAAATAGCCTAAAAGTCCCACGTGAACATTCATAAACGGTCAAGGTGCAACGCACTTAAGAAAGTGCATTGTACCTTATTGTGCCCAGACCTTCCTGGAAGCGACTTTCCAGGAAGGTCTGGGTTATAGAAGACGCAAGAGACGGGCCAATGTATCCCCGGCACCGATCATATTCAGGCCAATAGGTAAGAGCAACACCCCCATAGCATTCATACGCCGGGAACCCCACAAAACTGGAATCAACCCGATACCGGTAGCAACCAGACAAACAAGGACGCCCTTTGGACCTGTCATCCCCAACACGATAAACCCTAATAATCCTAATGTAAGCCAACTCACATGGCGATAGCCTAGCTGCCTAACCAGGAACATAATACCCCTAGCAAACCCCAAAGAGAGGAAAAATGCCAGGACACCGGCCAGTAGGACAGCAGCCGTAGCCCAATAGTACAACACCGGGTCATACGGCGTATAGAAGGTACTAATCATCCAGGCCATTCCTCCCCGCGTAAGATACAACCCCGGCACAAAGAACAGCAAGAAACCGCCTACATAGTAGACCACTTTAGACGCTCCCTGAGAGACGATAAAAGCGCGTTCATCCTGTTGCGCCGTGGCATGACCGGCCAGAAAACCACCGATTCCACCGGTGACAACCGGGAAGAAGGCCGCGAAAAGACCACCCATTACACCAGAAGCTATGCCACGCAACAATACATCTACCGGCGCGTCCAAGTCAACAGGAATATACTGCTCAGGCAGTTCCGAACGCGAAAGGAGGTTTTGAATAACCCAGGGAACCGCAAACAGCCCCACAAATGCCGGCAATAGATTCTGAAAAGCTACAGCAACAGGAACCAGGGGCCGATACATCAATATAAAACCCATTAAACCAGATAGAAGGAAGGTTGCCAACCCGGCCAGCAATGATTTCCAGCTCTCAAACCAACGCCGCCAACCAGGTGCAGCCCGTTCAGACCCCTTGGGCCATTCAGAAAGCAACATATAGGCAATAATCGTCCACAGTATCCAACCAACATGCGGGTTTAAAATCTCACGCAATACAGGCAGCCAGCGGGCGGCAAAAGGGCTGAGAGCCACCAAGGCCAATAAGCCCCCTAACCCACCGATACCCGACAGAATAACGGCCTCATAGCCCCTGTGTTGGAGAAGGTATTTTTGACCGGGAAGGACGATAAAGACAGTGCTGTCATCAGGTACCGAGAAGAAAATACTGGGCAATGTATTCACCATCGCATACCCCGCAATCATCCCCAAGAACAAGAAGGTCACACATTCTGGGGGCAACGTCGGAAACCAGCGATGATACAACAGGAGCATAAAGCCGGCGACATTATAAATATGTAATGCCGGTATCACAGCCAACAGCGAAGCCAACAATGCCCCCAACAAAGACCAGCCTAACAAAGCAAGCATCTCTCACTCCCCGGCAAGGTGCCAATCCAAGAGAGACCGGGGAATCAATTCTAACTCTCCCCGGTAAACAGAAACCTCGCCAGTTACTTCCAGAAGTTCCCCCCCCACAGGTTGTCGGGGCAATTGGGCCACCATATTGGACCAGAGTAGAACCGGGATCTCACCGGTACCGTCATCTAATGGGACTTTGATACCCGCGGAAAAGCCCACCGGCTCGCCTAACACACCACGTAAACACACGACCTGCCCGGCATCTTGTGCAGAAAGCGAGCTAATTTCCACCCAGGGAACACCAGGGGCGTTTTGCGAGATGCTCACACCGGTGGCAGACTCAGGCACTATTTCCAATTCACCGTTATAAACCTGTAGTTCACCTTCCAACTCAAGTTGTGCTCCCACGTCAAAAGCCGTCGCATCAGGTAAGGCTGCATAGACCCGCTCCCATAACAACACAATAACCTGGGCCGTGCCGTCATCCAGGGTCGCTTTTACCCCACCCTTTAACCCTTGCAATTTCACAATCTCGCCACGCACCCTTACCCACGAACGCTCCATAGAGAGCGACAAGTTGCTGATCTCCATAAGAGGGATAACTTCTTGTACCGGGCGTTCTGTAAGCTGAATGTCCCGCACGTCAGCCGGAACCAGTTGGGGGCGATCTCCGTAAAAGCTCACCGCGCCCACGACTTCAATACCCTGCCCGGCGATAATTTCGGGTAATGGGCCACTTAAAGTCGTCAGCACCTCATCCACCGCAACAGTGATCTCGCCGGAAGCAGTGCGCACAGCGATTAATGTCAATCCTGCGTAAGGGGTTGTTAATTGTCCAACCTCACCGGCCACACGCAGACGCAGACCGGCATCCAATAAGGTCAGAGAATCTAGTTGCACCTCGACAGGCTCCGGACGAGTGATGATAAGATGCTCCGGGATATTCAAAGTAAGGGCCGTAAAATCCTCACGGATACGCAATGTACCGGCAACAGACACCTCATCGCCGAGGGCCGGCACACGCCCGGTGTCCAAAAGGGCCTGGGTTACATCACGATAAGCAGCGACCCATATCTCCTGCCCGGTCTCATCCGCCAGCCAGAAGGACAGATAATGACTTTCTGGGTCATAAGAGAGACTACGAACTACTTTCCCGGCAACCTGCACATAGGCTAAATTCATTGAACCCTGCACCTCGGTGATACTCAATGTGGGAATAGGTGTATGGCGGGCCAGCCACCACAAAAAAGCCAGGCCCACCGTAGCCAACAGAATAGCAACGGTTTTCACAACACGCACCGAGATACGCCCTTGAAGATGTGCCCCACAATACGGGCAAACAGAATAAGGCCCTACAAACCGGCCACAACTGGGGCAATTGCTGGTCTTGGTAGACTTACTATGCTTTGCGGACTGAGCATTATCCATAACGCCCCTCCAAAATTGCGGATACCCAACACAATGACATCTACATGGTAACAAAGTACCGGGCAGCTAAATAGTTACACCTAATCGCTATCTTGTAAAGCGACCTGCCACACCATCTCTTGTTGTTGTTGCCAAATATAATAATGTAACCGTTGGAAAGCGGGCAAGAGGGTATCATCAGAGGGACAATTGATAATGTAGCCACCTTTATCAGGTTGTAAACTGTGACACGCCACCAATAAAGTCTCAGCCACGGCCAAGCGACCGGGATAAGTAGGGCGAACAGCTAAATCCAATATAGCCTGGTGATTGGGTTGTATGCGATAGACGATATAGCCCAATAGCTGGTGGTCCTTCCAAATACCCAAACCCTGTAATTGGTGGGCCCGATTACGCAAAGTGGGGAGAGAACGCTGCCAGGGAGATTCTGTAGCATTGTGAAATTGGTCATAGTGCACTAACAAAGCCAGCGGGTCAGCCTGAATCGCGTTATCCGGGAAACGGAACTCTTTGAAGTAGCCAGGGTCGGCAGTCAAGACCAGGAGGTCTTGTTTCCAGGCAAATCCAAGGGACTCATACAATAAGATGGCCCGTTGATTCTGTTTTAGGACTTCCAACCGCAATGTAGATAAACCCAACGCTGAGGCTGTTGTCTGGAGATGTTGTATCATTTGGCGCGCAATGCCTTTACGTCGCCAAGTGGGTAAGACACCGACACCACTCACCCACCCTTGGTTACCGCGCACAGAGAGCAGCGCTAAACCCACTGGTAAGCCCCCATTGAGCGCAGCAATAGAATTATCCAGGTCGATGTCTTCTTCCCGGCACATATTGGCAAACTGTTCCCGGTCCAGGGAAACCGGTAAAAAATAGTCAGCATAAGCCTGATTGATTAGCGTAGCCAACCAACGATGAGGCAGTTGGGAAGCCGGCAGCAATGTAATTGGGTTGTCACTCATTTCCCTCTCCTACCAAGGAGATAATAGCACCAATAAAG
>JAFGKB010000248.1 GCA_016928755.1 Anaerolineae bacterium
GCCCGCGCCCGTGTGGAAGCTGACGAAGTTGCGGCATTAGTTATCATCCCGGAGGACTTCAGCTCTAGGGTCTTCCCATTTATTAAGTCTGTACAGAGCGTATTAGGACTTGATCTTTTGAGTTTGACCGGTGAGGAGATAGAAGCTTTGCCGGAAGCGCAGAAACAGCAAATCGGTATGTTATATGCTACCTCTATGGTGTTGCCGGAGCAGGATAAAGAGCCGGCTGTGGTAGAGGTCTATGGCAGCCCGGACCGGCGCATCAGCGTTTCGGTGGTCAAAAGTGTAGTGACCCAGGGGATTGAGCAGATGTTGATGACCACCGAGGGAGTAATGGCCATTATGGAAAAGGTCTTCGGTGCCCAATTCGCCGGTGGTGATATGTCCACCAATTCGGCGGGTATGCAAGATGCATTTGAGGGCATGGAGATGGATAGCACGGAGATGAACCAATCCCTGCCGATCTCTGTTAATGTCGTTTCCCCTACGGGACGGGGCTTTAACTGGCTAGATTATTCGGCAACCAGCCAGGCGATTTTATTCCTGATGTTTGCCGTGACCTCCGGTGGCCGCACTTTATTGGCCGAGCGTGAGCGTGGGACATTGCCGCGCCTGCTGGTAACGCCGAACTCCTCGGTGGTTATCCTGGTGGGAAAGATGGCCGGTATCGTGATGACAGGGCTGATGCAGGTGTTCTTGTTATGGGGTGCGACGGCCCTTATCGGGGCGTGGTGGGGGCCACCGGTTGCCGTAGTGGTCACAACCATTGCCTTGGTCCTGTTTGCATCAGGAGTAGGCGCGTTGATCTCTGCCTGGGCAAAGACGCCGTTCCAGGCCGGAAGCCTGGGCACTATCTTCAGCCTGGTTGCGGCGGCGATTTCCGGTACGTTCATGCCACGGGCCGGATTACCGGTTTGGTTGCAGTCCGCCAGTCTGATCACACCCAATGCCTGGGGGATTGAGATCTTCTCCGCCCTGCAAACGGGTCACGACTTGGCATATATATTGCCCTCTTTAGGGTGGATATTGTTGCTAACCGTGGTCTATTATGGCGTGGCGGCAGTTGGCTTCCAACGCCAGTTTAGATAGGAGGTGGCCGGATGCGTCGCATATGGACTTTGATACGTAATGACTTTTTGCGTGAGTTTAATGAACCGGTCTCACTGGTCTTCTTTATCATCCTGCCCTTAGTATTTACGGCAGTCATTGGTACCGGGCTTAGCGGGATGATGAACGCTGACGAAGAAGTGACCGAGTGGATCACGCACCTGTATGTGATCAATGAGGATACCGGGAATCTGTCGGAGACCTTCCTGGATACGTTAACCGCCGTTAATATAGACGTAGAGGTAGTAGACACATTACCGGAAGATTCTTTTGGTTTGGAGATCCCGCCCGAATTCTCGGAGCAACTGTTGGAAGGGGAGGCGATTACCTTGACCTTGCACACATTGCCGGCTAGTGTGAACAGCACAGTAGTGGAACAAGCGGTAAGCGCGGCACGGGGCCGGATCGGTGGAGCAGCTATTATTGCCAGTATGGGGCTAAAACAGGCCCGTGAAGCCGAGGCAGTCACTACCGCCGAAGAAGAAGCGGCTTTCTTTGATGAAATCTTTGACCGGGCACTTGATGCTGTTGAAAACCCGGCTATAACGCGAGAAGTTCGCTGGCCCGAAGGGGTTATCATGGATACCAGTGATAATATGGTGACCAGTGCCGAGCAAGGCTCTGCCGGACAGTTAGTCACCTGGGTACAGATCACACTGCTAGGGGCTGCCGAGGTTTTTGTAGATGAGCGGTTGCGAGGGACCTTGAAGCGTATGTTGATCTCTCCTACTTCCCGCTCTACAGTACTGATGGGGAAACTTATCTCCCGCTTAGCGATGGGCTTGCTGCAAATGGCAATTCTCCTGGTTGGCGGGGCCTTGATCTTTGGTGTGGATTGGGGGAATGATCCCCTGGCCATTGTTTTGATTTCCTTCTCCTTCGCGCTCGCTATGGCGGGTATGGGGATGTTACTGGCGACCTTCGTTGAGAGCCGGGGCCAGGCCAGCAGTGCCGTTGTGGGTTTCTCAATGGCGATGGCGGCTTTAGGTGGGGCTTGGTGGCCCATTGAAGTTACCCCCCTCCTCTATCGCCAGGTCGTGCAGATTCTGCCCTCTACCTGGGCGATGCAGGCTTACGGCGATGTGCTGGCCCGTGGCAGCACCACAATGGATATCCTGCCGGCAGTGGGTGTGCTGCTCTTGTTCGCTGCTGTCTTTATCGCTGCGGGGATGCTGCGCTTTAATAAGTACGAATAGCGTTTAAGATAAAGCTATTCTTGGCTTGTCATACAGGTGCAACGCACTTAAGAAAGTGCAATGCACCTGTTTTATTACGGATAGTGGCGGGATTTGGCCCTTAGCAAGAAGGGTGTGCGCTTGCTGTGGATTGCCTAATCTACAATATAAGCACCCGAACCAGGAACTCATTTGACATAAAGTTATACAATGTTTATTATACGTATTTGTAATGGTTTCATACTTAGTGCTTTTGAATTTGTATACTGGATATGGTAGAATGGATTTAGAATAAATGTTCGTATAGGATGAGGTAGTGATGGAATTTGTAGATACAGTTATTCATGGTGACTGTGAAGAGATTTTAAGACAGTTTCCAGATAACTCAATTGATTTAATTTTCACATCTCCACCATATGCTGACCAACGTAAACAAACGTATGGTGGTATAAAACCCAATGCTTATGTTGATTGGTTTCTTCCCAAAAGTGAGCAATTCCTGCGTGTTTTAAAACCCACAGGAACTTTTGTATTGAATATCAAAGAGCGAGTTGTAAACGGAGAAAGGCATACCTATGTTATTGAGTTGATTCTTGAGATGCGTAAACAAGGATGGCTCTGGACAGAAGAATTTATATGGCATAAAAAGAACTCCTATCCCGGTAAGTGGCCCAACCGTTTTCGGGATGGGTGGGAAAGACTGCTTCAGTTTAATAAACATCGCAAGTTTCACATGTATCAAGAAGAAGTTATGGTACCCGTAGGCGATTGGGCTGATACCCGGCTTTCAAAGCTTAGTGAGACAGATAAAATAAGGGATGAATCAAAAGTAGAAAGTGGCTTTGGTAAAAACATTTCAAATTGGATCGGACGGGATAAAGTTTATCCTGATAATGTTATTCATATGGCTACCGAGTGCTCAAATCGTAATCATAGTGCTGCTTTTCCCCTTGATTTATCGACCTGGTTTGTTAAATTATTTACGGCTAGGGGAGATGTTGTACTGGACCCCTTTGTGGGATCTGGTACAACTCTGGCGGCAGCTAGAATGTATGGGCGAAGATATGTCGGCATTGACGTAAAGAAAGAATATTGCCAGCTTGCTAAAGAACGAGTGGCACAAATTCAACCACGTTTATTTGAACCTGTAGAGAATTATACACCGGAGGGTATCAATGAGACCGCTTGACCTAGATAAAGTCTGTACATATGTGAATACTAACATTGTAAATTTTCACCGGAACCGTATTTCATCCTTAGAAAATCTAAAGCTTGATAGATTACTTA
>JAFGKB010000046.1 GCA_016928755.1 Anaerolineae bacterium
ACCTTTTTCTTCTCTTTTCTATTATAGAGAGCACTTATATTGAAACCCGGCTTTTAGCGTGTCTATGTCTAAAGCCGGGTTTCTGTTTAGCATAGGCCAGTCTTGCATAACGAAGATTGGCCCATGCTTCGTAGTAGCAACTTGCGTTATTCCATTATAGGAAGTGCAAATAAGAAGGTTGTGCCTTTCCCTAGTTCACTCTCGACCCAAATTCGTCCTTGATGCGCCTCTACAATTTGGCGGGTGATAACAAGTCCTAACCCTGTACCGGTGGCTTTGTTTTCATTGCTCGCCAACCGGCTGAATTTCTTGAATAGTTTGTCTAGTTGGTCAGGGGCGATGCCTGGCCCAGTGTCAGACACGCTGGTAATGATCTCATTATCTTCTACCCAGCTTTTGAGAGTGATTGTATCACCTGGATCAGAATATTTGACAGCGTTTGAGAGTAGATTGAGCAGCACTTGATGAATACGTTGTGAATCTCCCCTAGTTTGTGGTAAATTCTCTGGCATTGTTATCTTGAGGTGTTTGCGGCTTTCTTCTGCTAACGGGCGGATTACGTTTAGCGCGAGATTGGCCACAGTAGGAATGTTAAGCGCCTCACAGGCCATAGATACACGTCCAGATTCAAGTCTGGCCAGGTCAAGAAATTGGCTTGCCAACTGACTCACGCGCTCGGCCTCTTGACGGATGATGTCCGCGAACTTCTGATGCATCTCTGTATCTGTATTGGGACGCACCAATAAATCTGAATAAGATAGGATCGCTGTCAGGGGAGTTCGAATTTCATGGACAATTTCGGCGATCCAATCGCTTTGGGCGAACAAGCGTGCGTTTTGCACTGCCACAGCCGCTATGCTGGCCAGTGTTTGGAGTGTTTCTATGTTTTCTGGGGTAAACTTGCGCCTGGCTCTCGATGTAATGGCTTCTAGCACGCCTATAACGGTATCACCAAAGAGCATCGGCACGGCTACGATGGACTGTGTGGCGTCTACGTTGCTGATGTTGTAATGTCTGGGGTCTGACTGGGCATCTTCTACAATCGCCAATTCTTTATTATGCACGACCCAGCCGGCCAAACTGTTGTCTAAGGGGACTTCTGTTATTGCCAGGACTTCTTTTTGTGGTCCATACGAGGCTGCAAAACGTAAAATATCCTTTTCTAGGAGTAATATGGATGAGCCATCTGCATCTGTGAGATCATGGGCTGCATCTACAATTTGTTGGAGGAGGGGTCGCATTTCCAGGGTTGAGTTTAACGTGCGACTGATAGCGATAATCTCTTCCAGTGTTGTAATACGTTGGTTTAGATAATTAATTTGGTCTTTCATAATTGTTATTTTACCCTATTTTGCTAATTTCCCTAAGAGTGAAACATACTCAACGCCCCAAATTGATAGGGCTAAGAGTATGATAATTATTAAACTATAACCTGTGATGCGTTTGAGGGTTTCCCCTTCGTGTCCACTAAGCCCCACTGTACTACATCCGACAATAACCTTCGCCGGGGCAAAAACTGACCCGACTGCCGCGCCGGCATTGTGCCCGGCCATAATGACCTGTAAACTATATCCCAAGGCCAGGGTTACATCCCGTTGAAATGCGCCGAAAATTACATTAGAATTTGTGTTGCTGCCGGTCATAAAGGCTCCTAATGCCCCGATGAATGGACTGATTAAGGGGAAGAAGCTACCGGTGAAGTCTGCCATCTTTGTGGCCAGCAGGTTCACCATACCGGCATTGTCCATTGTGGTTGCCAGCGCCACCATAGTGAGAATCCCTAGCGTGGATTTTGTCCCACCTTTGAGCACTTTCTGGCGGACCTGTTTAGTGGCTCCAGAATCGAGTTTTCCCTGACGTTTTGCAAGGATTAGGGTTAAAAAAGAAGCATACACTAATAGTGCTCCAGGATGCCCAAATATTGATAGGGCGCGGGTTGTGCCTGCCGGAACCCGCCAGCCTTGCCCGGTAACGACTTCTGGTATTGGAAAACTGATTTGCAGTATGTCTAATAGACCCCCTAGCGGTTGGATAGCCTTGGTGGCAAAGATGATGATTAACAAAAATAGATAGGGTTGTATAGCCTCTAATGAAATTTGGGAACTATCACCGGGGGAATGTGTTAGCGACTTCTGTTTGAGACTATAGATACTTCCTACTATCAGACCTGCTATAGCACCTAGCATAGCCGCGATATTCCATAATTCGAAGAATACCGCTATAAGTTGTGTCCCGGCCATTGTAATGGCTATCAGGAGCGTTGGAAGCCAGCTTTCCTTTAAGGCTTCCTTCCCGCCGGCTGCCCATAGCACAATAGGCCCTGAGAGTAAGCATACAAAGCCTAACGCTATAGCCATCCACGGGGCTAGATAGGGACGTTCTAATCCGGTTGCTGCTACCAGTGCGAAGAATGAGGAGCCTAATGAGCCAAAGGAAATCGCCCAGGCATGGCCTATTGAGGGGATGACCACGGCGTCAACCGGGGTAAAATTTAGACTGACTAACAAGGGGGCTACGACAGCTACGGGGACGCCGAAGCCGCCTACACCTTGTAAGAAAGAGGCAAACGGCCAACCCAATAATAGTGCCTGGAACGCTTTGTTTGAGGACAACCGCTGTATCAGGTGTGTCGTTGCGTCTATGGCGCCGGTTGCTTCTGTTACGCGATAGAAAAGCAACGCGCCCCATATGATATAGAGCACATAGAGAGCTAGGAAAAAAGCCCTTATTTGTGCCCAGCCTAACACATCTAAGCCGGCCTGGAAGAAGACAGCCGCTATTACTAAGGTTGTTAGCCAGCCGGCTGCACCGGCTCTAGCCCCGCCCCAGTGTAAGCCGATCATTAGTACTAGAATCATCAGTAAGGGTAATAGTGCTAGAAATACACTCATTTAATTATGCTCTAAAAATATTCTTTCCAGATATTAACTACTACTTTTCACAAGGTCTTGTGATGTTTTTCCCATCATAGCATAGAGATATAGGAATGCCAAACCGGGAATGCTTAAGCATTCCCGGTTTCTTTTACAGAAAAGTTCTCTGGTAGGGATTAGTTTTGACCGTATAAATTGGCTTTCAGGGCTAACATCTCACGCCGTAGTTTATCGTCATTTTCCAGGCGTTCTCGGATACGATCACATCCATACATAATTGTGGTGTGATCTCTGCCCCCTAATTGAGCTCCAATTTGAGGTAGAGAAGCATTCGTTTCTTCTCTTAATAAATACATTGCAATTTGACGGGGGCCAGCAATACGCCGGCTCCGGCGCGGACCCTGGATGTCTTCAAGTGTTATGCCATAGTGGTGGGCTACAGCATTGATGATTTCCAGCCCTGAGAGCTTGGGACGATTAGGCATTAGGTCTGTGAGTGCTCGCTCGGCACTTTCGACCGTCAATGGTATTCCTGTCAACCGGCTCATTGCCAGGACACGATTTAACGCCCCCTCCAATTCCCGGATATTGCGTTCAACATGGGTGGCGATATAAGTGATAATATCATCGGAGACTTGCGTATTCAGTTTTTCCGCTTTGGCGCGTAAAATCGCAACCCGTGTCTCAAAGTCTGGGGGTTGAATATCGACAATGAGGCCCCATTCAAATCGTGAGCGTAACCGTTCTTCTAAGGTCACCATTGCTTTAGGGGGGCGGTCGCTGCTGAGTGCGATTTGCTTGCCCGTATCTCGTAGTGCGTTAAAGGTATGGAAAAACTCCTCTTGGGTACTTTCCTTGCCGGCGATAAATTGAATATCATCAATAAGCAGCACATCGGCAGTACGGTACTTCTCCCGGAATTGATCGGTTGTCTGGGTGCGAATAGACTCAATCAAATCATTTGTGAAAGTCTCTGATGTTACATAGAGGACTTTCTGCCCGTGCATAATGCTGGTGTTTCCAATTGCATGGAGTAGGTGGGTTTTCCCTAAGCCCACGACTCCGTGAATGAATAATGGATTATAAGCCTGTGCCGGTGACTCGGCTACAGCCTGCGAAGCTGCCTGCGCTAAACGATTCCCTGGCCCGATGACAAAAGTATTGAAGGTGTAATTAGGGTTGAGGCTCGGGTTGGGAAATGCACGAGGTGCGGCTTTCTTTCCCTTAACTTGTAGGAGTGGTGGTGTTGTCGCCTCATCCTGTTGTGTCAGTCCCTTCTCTTCCCAAACTACAAAACGGGCTTTCAGCTCCTGTCCTGCTATGCGATAAAGTGTTCGTTGTATCATTGTATATAGACGGTGTTCCAACCATTCCACCGCATAGCCATTTTTTACTCCAACAACTAATGTATCGTCATCTTCCAAGCCGATGCAATTTGTATCCCGCAACCAGGTATCAAACGTCGCCCGCGTCATTTGGAGTTCTAATTCTCCCAAAGTTGCTTGCCATAATCTTTGCGGATTACTCTGATTCATATAAGTCCTCTTTGTCCAATAATAAGCGCAAAAAATCCCCCAAGCAGCGTTTTACTCGGCTTTTTGCATAATAAGCTAAGGTCGTTCCAGTAAAATGACTATCCTAAAAGTGATATGGTTTATAAAAAATTATATCTGGGATACTCTTATCCTGGAATTACCAAGTACTACCTTGTTGGGGGTGTCCCCGCTCAATCAGTCTCTGTATTTTTAGATATTCGTTCTCTGTTGTTAAGACATTCTACCAAAAAAAAGCCTATCTGGCAATCCTAAAACCCGTTTTTATCTTAAAATTTGATAAGTTTTAAGGTTGCATAACTGTATTTTATAATCATTTATTTTGAACACTAACTGTAGGTAATTAGAGTACTTTTTACCCTAGATGTGCTATTTTAGGCAGAAAAACATCTGACATAAGCAGCCCTAGTTTTGTCTCATCGAGGCATTTTGCGCTAAACCTTTCTGCCAGGCAACATTGTATTGTGTTATTCAGGTATTTTATCTATGACTAGATTCTTGTGTATCCTTTCTTGTGCTACGCTCTAAGAGTTATTTTTGCTTTTCTTGGTAATAATCGCATAAATCATTTAAAGTACAGCGATCACACTTAGGATTCCGGGCCGCACAAATAGCTCGGCCATGTTCTATGACATTGATGTGAAAGGTGTAGTAATGTGCACTTGGAACTAATTCCTCAAGCAATACATGCGCTTTCTCGCGCGATGTACGTTTGGGAATAAGTCCTAAACGTTTGCTTACCCGGTGTATGTGAGTATCAACCGGGAAAGCTGGCCGGCCTAGCGAGAAAAGTAACACAATAGCAGCAGTTTTTGGCCCTACGCCATTAAGGCTGAGTAGCCATTTGCGGGCATCTTCAAGCGGCATAGTGGACAGGAACTCCAGGCCCAGTGTCCCCCTTTCTGCGGTGATACGTTGGAGGATAGATTGGATGCGTGGTCCCTTGCTCGGAGCTAGTCCGGCAGGTCGGATCGCTTCCAGCACATCTTCTGCCGGTGCATCACGGACCTCTTCCCAAGTTGGAAATCGCTGGCGTAACTGTGCATAAGCTTTATCACGATTGCGGTCATTAGTATTCTGGCTTAATACCGTATTGATTAATTCGCCTAATGGTTCTGTATTCACACGCCACTGTGGCTCACCATAAACTTCGAGGAGTCGCGTGTGAATTTTTGTAACTTTATTCCGTAGTTGCTCTGTCATCTATAATTCGATCCTCTCAAGTGCTTGTTTCCCGCGTTCAATCCATATTTTTTCTGCTTCAAAAGTTAAACTCTGCTGGGCCTCTTCCCAGGATGCCCAAACGCTAATAAATTGCTCTGTATCCGCCGCTGGACGTTCTGTGGTAGTTTTTGAACGTATCACCATTAAATAGTAATGCTCTGTACGCTGAATAGCTCTGCCGTTGTAGTTAAAGGCCACTAATTGTTCTCCCAGATCGGTGAGTAGCTCTAAATCTCCGTAGCCGCTTTCTTCGGCCACTTCTCGCAAAGCGGTTTGTTGTGGTGTTTCACCAGGGTCTACATGCCCTTTGGGCAAGCGTATTTCATCATGGGCCGGGCGTATTAGGAGTAATACTTGTTTGTGGTCAGGTGTTATAACTACACCACCGGCGGCTTCATAAAAAACCTTCTTTTCATATATCATCGTAAAGTTTTCCTTAACGAACGCTATTAAAAACCGGGATTCACGTAAACCAAGTGGTGAAATCCCGGTTTTTGTTGTTACTCAGACCATAAAAAAATTCAGGGATGTATCTATTGAGCTTAGGCTGTCTCTAGGTAGCGCTGTATCTCCCAGGATGTTACCTGTATGCGATACTCTTCCCATTCCGCCCGTTTAGCGCGAATAAACGCATCTGTGATAGGCTTGCCCAGTGCGTTAAGCAGGACCGCATCCGCTTGTAGCTCGTCAAGTGCTTCCGCCAAGGTTGCGGGCAACGTTGCTATATCCCGATTTTCCCGTTCTTCACGGGAGAAGTGGTACAAATCCTCATTAACTGCCTCTTGCGGTTTTAGGTTGTTCTTGATGCCATCCATGCCGGTAGCCAGGGTAGCGGCAAAAGCCAGGTAAGGGTTAGCGCTGGGGTCAGGGCAACGTAGCTCGATCCGTTTCGCCGCCTCTTTACCGGCGCGGGTCGCGGGTACACGGATAAGGGCCGAGCGGTTGCGGTGTGCCCAACAAATATAGACCGGTGCCTCATAGCCAGGCGTCAGGCGTTTGTAACTATTAACCGTCGGTGCCGTAATCGCGGACAGTGCCCGAGCGTGGGCCATCTGCCCGGCAATAAACTTGTAAGCTAATTTAGAGAGATTGTAATCATCCGTGCTATCATAGAAAAGATTCTTTCCCTCGGGACTGGAGAAGCTTTGGTGTATGTGCATCCCTGAACCGTTAATACCGAAGATCGGTTTGGGCATAAAGCTCGCGTGCAGCCCGTGAGCCTCTGCCACCGCGCGGACGGTATATTTCAGTGTAACTGCGTTATCGGCAGTCGTCAATGCCTCTGCATAGCGGAAGTCAATTTCATGTTGTCCTGCCGCTACCTCGTGATGACTCATCTCCACATTAATACCCATCGCTTCCAGGGCTAGGATAATCTCGCTCCGTACCCGTTGGGCCTCATCACGGGGCGAGAAGTCGAAGTAACCTCCAATATCGTGGGGGACTGGATGGAGAGGTGTTTCTCCATTGTGCTTAAACAGGAAAAACTCTAGCTCTGGTCCCACGTTATAGATATAGCCCATATTCTGGGCCTCTTCTAGCAGCATCTTAAGTATGGTGCGGGGAGAACTAAGAGAGGGTTTCCCATCAGGTCCGTGGATGTCACAGATTAAACGGGCGCGACGGCGTTCCTTAGAACTCCACGGAAGCACGCGGTAGGTTACCGGGTCCGGGACCAGGACCATATCACTCTCATAGATGCGGGCAAAGCCCTGAATGGAGGAACCATCGAACCATATTCCCTCTGTCAGTACCTCTTCAAGCTTTCCCATAGGAATAGTAACGCTTTTGATAGTTCCCATAATATCGGTAAATTGCAGACTTATAAAATGGATTTTATCTTCTTTCGCACGTGCCAGTAATTCTGTAGTCATAATATTGAAATCTCCTTTCCTCAATGGCTTATTGGTATTATGGATGGTTTTCTAAAGTGTCAAGACCGTACAATATTTATCCCCTAAAATGATCCTCCCTATGATAAAAAGAAACCAGCCTGCGGTTGGAACCGGCAGGCTGGTGACTGGTTTATTGATAGCAAGCAGTTGCTACCCGGCTCCTTGTTGAAGCGGGCTTTGCTGCTGCTGTTGAAAAATGTTATTCAGACCTAAATAGCGCATAATCTATATAACCCTTATTACAACTAGCCATATCGTAACATAAGATAGGCTGGTGTCAATCTGGCTGCATGCTAGAGAGAAACCCGACTTTTTCTTAAAAGCTTTTTCTTAAATGACAGATTTTTGCCCTGCCAGTCCTAGCTTCACAAATAGCCACGGCGCTATAACACTGAACCATAAGCCTATCAGGGTATAGCGTACAAAACGAAACACCATTACAGGTTCTAACCCTCCAAAAGCGGCTTTTAGGCCCAAGCGCAATACAAACATGCCTATACCCCCTATGACCATACGCAGGGCTTTCTTGCCTACCGTCCCTTGGGTGTCGAAGCGCACCCACCAACCCTCTAATACAAATCCCACGCCACTCCCCAATAACATAGCCGCGGCCGTCACACCAATTTCATCACCGGTGGGCAGGAGTAGTAATAACAAAAAGGGTGTACTAATAGCCAGCCCTAATTGCCATTTCAACCCTTGCTCTTGGAGCCATTTCTCCACAACTGGGTCAAACCTTAAATAGAACCATAATAAGGTACCCGCAATGATATAGCCGCCTAGCAAGTCTGTGGGGAAGTGCAGGCCCAGGTACATACGAGATAAGGGTATCAGCACCATTAAAACACCCGCGATTATCCATAGCCACAAACGCCGCAGTTGTGTGGCCAGATACCCCCAGATTATTACGGCGTTGATAGTATGCAGGCTCGGGAAAGCCTTCCCTGTAGTCTCAAAAATCATTTTCACACGAGTATCATATTGGAAGGGGCGTGGTTGGTCTGTAAGTACCTTGGCCCACCCGCCTATGTAATCGGCCACCAAGAATAAGACCCCTAGTCTGGCTCCTAGGGCACGGTCTATACACCAGTAGAACAAAGGGAGAAATACTAAGAGAAAAGTCTCTTCTCCTAAAAAAGTGATAGCCTTAAACGGGAAATCTAGGGTTGGGCTAAACTGTTGGAACCATAACACTATTTGAATTCCCCAATCGAGGATATTTTCCATTGGCTGCTCCTTCAAATTTAATGCGCGATAGGGTCGCGTTTAGATATAGTCTTTGCGGCTTGCCGTGTTTTTGGGCCAGTGCATACCCTGGGTTTTGTTTCTACCTTTAGCCTCTTGCTTTCCAAGTATACCTGACTTATACTATGGATGGCTTTAGTGTAACCTTAATGTCTGAATTTGGCAACTGAATACTTACGGAAAAGTTGAAGTTAAGACTTTTGTAGTTTTGTTGACATAGATTCTCAATATACTGAGACTTCTTTTTTAGAGGTTTTGGTGCATAATATGGCTGGGTTTGGAACTTTTTACCCCTTTTAACCGTCTATTTATTATAGTGCATTATATAAATTCCGAACTTAAAGAGACAGAGGTCTGGGAGGTTTTTGTGAAAAATAGTACGCGATATCTTAGTATGCTTAGTCTGTTACTTGTTATTATATTGGGGTTGGTAGGGTGTTCGCAGCTTTCCAATCTTGATGTTTCTTTACCTGAGCCAGATATAGATGACCCTGTTTCTATTGCTGCCACACCGACATTTGAGGCTGTGACAACACCTACAACCCGTCCTCTGCCTGAAGGCCCCTATCCCCCGCTTATCCTGGGGTTCTCCCCGCAGAAAGGGGCCGAGGTAACCCCGGACTCGGTCGTTACTGTGCTCTTTGACCAGCCAATGGACCGTGACAGTGTCACTGCTGCATTCCAGGTTACGCCTGAAGTAGAAGGCGACTTGAGTTGGGAAGGCGACCAGACTCTACATTTCAGCCCCAAAGCCTTGGCTTCCAATACCCGCTACCGGGTTCTTCTTGAAGCCAGTGCTCAATCTAGTGCTGGATTACCTCTGTCACAAGAGCTTGCATTTGATTTTGTTACCCTTGGCCCTTTAGAGGTTACTTATAGCACTCCTGCTAATGAAGCTGTAGAGTTACGAGTAGATACCCCCATCTTAATTAGTTTCAATCGTCCGGTGGTTCCAATGGATTGTGTGGGGGCGGTAGCCGATAATGCCAGCGCGTGCATTTACCTACCGCTTACGGTCTCGCCCGGTGTTATTGGCCGGGGGACTTGGGTGAATACATCCTTATATCGCTTTGTCCCATTGGTGGGGTGGGATGCCGGGGTGACCTACCGGGTTGCGTTAGATACAGATTTCTCGGCGGTGGATGGCTCTCAACTAGCTGCTCCGATAACTTGGTCGTTTAGCACTGCTGTACCCGAGATTAAGCAAACGGTCCCCGAATCCAATGCGGTGGATGTCTTGCTGGATTCAGCTATTACTGTATCTTTCAATACCCCGATGGACCCGGAGTTAACCGGAGTTGCATTTGCCCTCACTGATGTTGCTGGGGCGACCGTTCCCGGTTCGATTACTTGGGAGGATAATGGGGCCACTTTGGTCTTTACGCCGACCCAACCCTTGACCCTCTCGACTGTTTACAATGCGCGTGTCGGTAATCAGGCCCGTGCGCTTACCAGTGCACCGTTAGCTAATCCCCGCCAATGGAGCTTTACAACAATCCCTTATCCGGTCTTGTCCGGCATTTCTCCTGGGAACCGGTCGCGAGATGTCGCTATCTATACCCCGGTATATATCAATTTCATCGGTGTCTTTGATGAGGATGCTGGCGTAAATTCCTTGCTGGATAAAATCGTTATAACGCCAGAACCAGAGGAGGAACCCTACGCTTATTGGGATGCTTTTTATAATCGTCTTACCTTAGTCTGGGAGAAATTGCCCCAGACTGAATATTGCGTTCAGGTACTTCCGGGCATTGCGGATATTTATGGCCACCAGACACAGGAGGATGTGACAGCATGTTTTGAGACGGGTGACCTGGACCCGTTATTCACGCTTGCCTCTGCTATGGATTCCTTGACGTTAGATGCCGAGGAGCCGGCACGTCTCTATTTCATCAATCGTAATGTAAGCAATGCCGATTTTACTTTATCCCAGCTTACCGAGAGTTCCTTTATCCAGATGTGGGATGCTACCGGTGTTGCTTTGCGTAATTGGACTGAGCGATACCGTGGGGATGCCAATGTCCCAGAATTGGTGCCTGTGGATTTGGCGGCACGCGGTGGGCCACTTGATACCGGTCTTTACCAGGTAGCCTGGGAGACAGATGAAAATATCTCGTGGCGTAGTGAAATCAACTTCGCCGTTGTGGGCCGTCACGTTATGCTTAAATTGGCAGATGATGAAGCCTTGGTTTGGGTTACAGACTTGAGAAGTACTGCACCTGTAACCCAGACTGAAGTCCGCTTGTTGGATACCGAGGGGATTTTAATCGCTGCCGGGACTACCAATGCGGAGGGCGTGGCGCGCATCCCTATCAGTCCCCGTGAAAATCTCTGGGATAATGTGGCGGCTGTCGTAGGTGCACCCGGTGAGCCGGACTTTGGAATTGCTTTGACCACCTGGCAACAGGGTGCTAACCCTTGGGTATTTGATATCAATGCGAACTATGGCGCGTTGGTTCCTTACCATATTTACCTGCATTCCGACCGGCCTATTTATCGTCCTGATCAAACCATGCATTTCCGTGGCATTTTGCGCCAGGATGATGATGCCCAGTATGCATTGCCGAAAGGTGAATCTGTCCAAATCGTTGTCCGTGACTCATCATGGGATGTTGTGTATTCCAACACCTTGCCCGTCTCGGATATGGGTATTTTTGACGGGAGCTACTTTATTGCGGGTGCTGCTTCAGTTGGCGAGTATATGCTTGAAGCTAACATCCCAGGTGTCCAACATACCTGGTCATTACCCTTCTCTGTAGCCGCCTATCGTAAACCGGAGTTCGAGGTCCGTGTAACCCCTGAGCACGAGTCGTTGCTGGATGGTGAGCGGCTGCGGGTTGCTGTTGCCGGTGCTTATTACTTTGGCGGGCCGGTTGCAAATGCTGAAGTGCAGTGGACCATCCGCGCCAATCCGCTCTTCTTTGCTCCGGAGTCTGGTTGGTATTGGGGGGGGCAGGGAAATTGGTTTTATACTGAGGTGGTAGACGAGGGTGTGGCAACAACCGATGCACAAGGTAACTTCATGCTAGAGTTACCTGCCGTACTCCATACCATAACTTCTGAAAATAAAGGACGTTTTGATGCTGATACACCCGCGTCTCAGCAGTGGATTATCGAAGCCACTGTGACCGATGATAGCGGGTTCACCGTCACCGGGTCCGGTAATGTGGCCGTACACGCCTCCCGTTTCTATATGGGACTTAAACTAAGGCAATGGATCGCATCTCCTAAAGATAAGGTTGAAGTAATGGTCCACGCTTTAGATTGGGATGGTGTTCCGGTATCCGGTCAGGAACTGACGGTTATGTTGGCCGAGCGCGAATGGCATTCTATTCCGCCTACAGAGCCTTTTGAAGCTCCAACCTGGGTCTATACAGATACGGTTATTTCCGGTGTCCCGGTCACTACAGACTCCCAGGGCGATGCTGTTGCCGTGGTCTCACCGGCTCATAGTGGTTCTTATATCATCCTTGCCGAGTCCACCGATGTGGATGGAAACCCGGTTGCGGCCGAGATTCCCTTATGGGTAACCGGGCCGGAAGCGGCTGCGTGGCGGATGCCGGATGGTACTATTCAGCCGGTGGCGGACGCTGATACTTATAATGTAGGAGACACAGCCCGTATTCTTGTCCCCACTCCTTTTAGCGGTACATTCCGTCTCTTGATGACTGTGGAGCGGGGTGGAATCCTTGAGACACGCCAATTTGTTTTTGATGAACTTAACCCGGTGCTTGAGTTGGAAATCCAAGAGACCTATGTTCCCAACGTCTATGTTTCATTTATCGCGTTGCAAGCCGCCTCAGATTCCCGACCGGTGCCGGATATTCGTGTGGGAATGGTGAAGTTGGCCGTCAACCCAGAAGCGCAAGCCCTCACGGTGGAAATAACTCCCAATCATACCGGCGTCTATACTCCTGGCGAACCGGTGACACTGACCTTGCGCACCTTGGATGCCGCAGGGCAGGGTGTCGTCGCTGACATTGGACTTTCAGTTGTTGATAAAGCTGTGCTGGCCTTGCGTGAAGCTAACGCATACGCTATCTTGCAGAGCTTCTATGGGGAACGCCCACTGCGCGTGGTCACCGGTGACTCCCTGTTGATGCTCTTTAATCGGGTTATTGCTGACTTGGATGAGCTTGAAGCGGCTATTGATCGTGTGGCGGCTGAGTTAGGGATGGGCGGCCTGGGTGGTGGCGGTGGAAATGGCATGGCCCAGGTGGAAGTCCGCCAGGAATTCCCTGACACTGCTTTTTGGGATGCCTATGTAGCTACCGATGATACCGGTGCGGCCCAGATTAGTTTCCCGTTGCCTGATTCTCTGACGACTTGGGTTGTGGATGCGCGCGCAGTTACTGCGGAGACGCAGGTGGGCCAGGCCACTGCGGAAATACTGGTGACCAAACCGCTTTTGGTGCGGCCTGTAACCCCCCGCTTCTTTGTCCAAGGGGACCGTGCCCAGGTTGGGGCCATTGTACATAATAACACCGGACAAGACCTTGAGGTGACCGTTGTGCTCACGGCTGATGGCGCAACCGTTGACGGTGCCGGTGGCCAGGTACTGCCGGTTCCCAATGGGGGGAAGGCGCGTGTTGTCTGGACCATTCTATTGACGGAAAATGTCTCTGGAACCGTGCTTACCTTTGCTGCCTCCGGTGGTGAGTACCGGGATGTAGTGCGTCCTACGGTGGGCACTGCTGATGATCAGGGTGCACTTCCCGTGTATGCCTATGTCTCGCCGGATGTTGTCCGGACGGTGGGGGTTATGGATGAAGCCGGTAGCCGTTTAGAGGCCGTCGTGGTGCCGGAAGATGCTGGCGAGGGCAGTAATATCCAGGTACAGCTTAATGGTTCCCTGGCCTCGGCATTGCCGACCAGTTTATGGTATCTTGAGCATCGTGAGTTAGCCTCAACCGAGGCTCTGGTTAGCCGTTTCTTGCCCAGTATCTACACCTACCGCGTTATGCAAGAGTTGGATACAGGAACCCCTGAGTTGGAGCAGCAGACCCGCGAGGTTGTCGTGGATGCCCTTGACCGTCTCTATGCCCGCCAGAATATGGATGGTGGCTGGGGATGGTGGCAAAGTGACAGTCATATGTATATGACGGCCTATACCGTCCTGGGATTGGTCGAAGCTCAACGTGCCGGATTCGTGGTCCCGGAGAATAACTTGCAGCGTGCCCTCGTCTATCTTAGTGATACATTGGCCGGCAGCTTGGATACAAATGAACGGGCCGCTTCACAAACATTTGTACTCTATGTTTTGGCTGAAGCCGGCTATCCTTGGCCTCCCAAAGTAGAAACTACTCTCTATTATGCCCGTGATGAGATGACGGTTTTAGGTCGGGCTTACCTGGCCTTGGCCTTTGGCCGCGTCAATCCAGAAAACCCACAGCTTGTTACATTACTCGAAGAGCTGAATGCGGATGCCGAAATCTCCGCCAGTGGTGCCCATTGGGAAAATAATGATAGTCGTTATCTGGGTACTGATGTCCTGGCTACCGCGGCCGTGGTGGATCTTATGGCACGTTTTGATACCGCAAACCCGTTGGTTCCCCAGGCTGTGCGGTGGCTCATGGTGGCCCGTGATGGTTGGCAGTGGCCCACCGGTTATGACACCGCGTGGTCAATTATGGCCTTTGCCGATTATCTGGCATTGACCGGTGACCTGGATGCTGAGTATGATTGGTCTGTGGAGTTTAATGGTGGGCCGGTGTTAGCGGGGGGTGTAGATAGCACAACATTGGAAGAGTCTGTATCTTTATCTATCCCCCTCATTGATATGTTGGTTGACCAGCCTAATGCGCTGGTCATTTCCAGGGAGACTGGGCCGGGAAGCCTCTACTACGCCGTTGATTGGTCGTTGCTGCAACCGGTGGAGTCTTTAGAACCTGATAGCCGGGGTTTTACGGTTCAGCGGGAGTACTGCGCTTTACAGGATGAGAAGGCCGAATCTCTGTCTGTTAGACTTGGTGGTGCGGATACTATGGCCGAGAGACCTCCTTGTGAGTCTGTATTCCAGGCCCATATGGGTGACCTGGTCGAAGTGCGCTTGACCCTGATTGCGCCGCGTACTCGCTACTTTGTCACTCTGGAAGATTTCTACCCTGCCGGTATGGAACCTGTACAGCCGGAACTAGATACCGAGTCCCGATACTTGCCCAAACCAGAACTAGCGGTTGATGTCGAGGCTGGTGAGGATAATTCTCTCTGGCTTTGGAATCCATTTGACCATTATGAACTTCGTGATGAGCGTGCTGTTTTCTTTGCCACCGAGCTTCCGCCCGGTACTTACCAGGTGAGCTATGTGGTGCGGGCGGCTGTCCCAGGTGAATATAAGGTATTACCGGCTCTGGCCAGTGAGACCTATTTCCCTGAAGTATGGGGACGCACAGTCGGTGCATTATTTACCGTTCTGCCGTAATCGCGGCGTAAGATAAATGGAGGTGAAGAAGAGTGGCACGGCGACAACCTATTGTCATTAGTGATGGTTTTACCCCATCACAGCCCCGTGATATTAAGGAAACCGGGGTGAGTATGGGACTCCTTGCTGACCTGGCATTGAAAACACTCTACTTTGAGAGTTATATGTCGGGCCGTGCTCTTGCTGAGCGTTTGGCTTTGCCATTTGCAAACGTTGTCGATAATATTATGGATTTTCTTAAACGTGAGACGCTCTGCGAGGTACGCGGTGCTTCCGGTCGTGGCAGTTTGGCGGCGGCCGGCTATGAATATGTGCTGACGGCAAAGGGGCGTGAACGTGCCCAGGATGCGTTGGAACGTACTCAGTATGTTGGCCCGACACCGGTCCCCCTCTCTGTATATAATGAGTCGGTGCGTGCTCAGGGGTTGAAGGATGTGGTAGTCCACCAACGCCAGTTGCGCCAAGCAATTGCTCACCTTGTCTTGGGTGAGCGTACCTTCGAGCAAATTGGACCCGCGGTTAACTCCGGGCGTTCGATATTCCTATTCGGCAATCCCGGTAATGGTAAGACCTCGATCGCGGAAGCCATCGGTCAGCTATTGATGGAGGGGGATATTTATATCCCTTATGCGGTAGAGATTGAGGGGCAGATTATTAAGATTTTCGATAACGTGAACCATAAACCTTCTGATGAAGAAGAGACCGGCCCTGTCCGGGGCGTTGATGCGCGGTGGATCAAGATACGCCGTCCCTTTATCATTGTTGGTGGTGAACTGACCCTGGAAAGTCTGGACCTGGTTTATGACACCAATAACAAATACTACGAGGCCCCGTTCCAGATGAAGTCCAACGGCGGTATCTTGCTGGTGGATGATTTTGGCCGGCAGCAGGTCCGCCCGCGTGACTTGCTTAACCGCTGGATTGTACCCCTTGAAAAGCGGATCGATTTCTTGACCTTACATACCGGGCGCAAGATAGAGATTCCTTTTGAGGTATTGATCGTCTTTTCCACGAACCTGGAACCGAGTGACCTGGTGGATGAGGCATTCCTGCGCCGCATTCGCCATAAGATCGAGGTTGAGGACCCCAACTGGGATGAGTATCGTGAGATATTCAAGCGGGTTTCCAAGGCCAAGAATATCGCAATGGATGATCGGGCCTTTGCATACTTGATCCAAGAACACTATATTAAGGCCCAGCGCCGTCCCCGTGCCTGTCATGCCCGTGACCTGTTAGATCAAATCATTGATATTGCCTCTTACCTCAGTGTCCAACCAACGTTGAGTAAAGAATTAATTGACCGCGCTGCGGATTCCTACTTTGTGGAGCTTTGATAACTATGGCAGAATTTCCTAATAGTTGGTGGCGTGACCGTCCGTTAGTCATTGCCCATCGAGGTGCCAGCCATGTGGCACCCCAGAATACATTGGCGGCTTTTAGAAAAGCCGTGGAATTAGGTGCTGATGGCATCGAATTAGATGTCCATCTCTCGGCTGACGGGGTGCCGGTCGTAATCCACGATGCGACTTTGGAAGCTACGACGGATGGCACCGGGAAAGTCCATGATAAAACGCTGTCCCAACTCAAAGAGCTGGATGCCGGCAGC
>JAFGKB010000249.1 GCA_016928755.1 Anaerolineae bacterium
GGCAACCTCACAGAGGAACCTATCGCGAAAGACAACGCTGAGGCATTGCGCCGGTTGGCCCCACTGGCTGACGCATTTTTATTGCATAATCGCGATATTTACGCCCGCTACGACGACTCCGTCTGGCAAGTGATTCCATTTTCCCCTCAATCCGATATTATCCAACCGGTACGCCGGGCCAGGGGATATGCCCCTTACCCCATACGCCTACCCTTTAAAATGCGCCGTATTCTGGCAACGGGGCCACTTTTAAAGAATACTTTTTGCCTGACCCGCGATCATTACGCATTTTTAAGCCAGCATATCGGCGACATGGAAAATCTGGACACACTAGAACACTATGAAGCAGCTCTGGAAACCTATAAACATCTGTTCCGCCTGGAACCTCAAGAGATAGTCTGCGATATGCATCCCGACTATTTGACTACCGAGATTGCCATCCGTTATGCCCAGGAACAAGGCTTGCCGGCTCCCTTACAAGTACAACACCACCACGCCCATATCGCTGCGTGCCTGGCAGACAACGGCTGGCTGATAGATGCCGGCCCGGTGATCGGTGTCGCCTTAGACGGCACCGGTTATGGCCCCGATGGCGCCATCTGGGGCGCGGAGTGGCTGGTAGCGGGTTACAATGGGTTTGAACGTGCCGCGCACCTGGAATACTTACCGCTGCCCGGAGGCGATGCCGCTACGCGGAACCCCTGGCGGATAGCAGTGGCCTACTTGCACACACTTTTAGGCCCTGAGGCCTATCCTGTGGGTATGTTCTGTCCTGGCGAATCGGCAATGTTACGCCAACAGATAGAACGGCGGATTAACACACCGGAGACATCTTCTATGGGGCGGTTATTTGATGCTGTCAGTGCGCTATTGGGTATCTGTCACCAAGCCACTTATGAGGCACAGGCTGCCATTGAATTAGAACAGGCTGCTGGAATCCAGATACCAGAAGATATATCACCCTATGCTTTTGAGATAGAAGGTGACACTGTCCGGGTTGCCGTTTTGTTTGAGGCATTGCTCGCCGAGCTACGGAAAGGTACTCCAGTTGCAGAAATCTCACGACGTTTTCATGCGACAATAGCCTATATGGTTGTTAAGGTCAGCGCACAGATTCGTGACACCACCGGCCTCAATACCGTAGCTCTCAGCGGCGGAGTTTTCCAAAACCGGCTATTGCTGCAATTGAGTCTCCCCCTCCTTGAGAAAGCAGGGTTTAAAGTGTTACGTCACCGTCAAGTGCCCTGTAATGATGGCGGTGTCTCACTAGGGCAAGCCGTAATTGCCCAATCACAAGAACCGGTTTTTTGAGCAACTTTAGTATAATAGAACATTGTATATAGTTATGGAGGGAGTATGTGTCTAGCCATTCCAACACAGATTAAATCAATCGGCCAGGATCAGATTGCAACCGTGGTCTTAGGCGGCGTTGAACGTAAGATAAGCCTGATTATGACCCCAGAGGCACAAATTGGGGATTATGTTCTTATTCATACTGGCTATGCAATTGCATTGATGGACCCAGAAGAAGCAGCCGCGTCACTGGCTGCATTTGCTGAGTTAGCAGAAATCCAAGAAGAGCTAGGATTCTCAGGATAAGTAAAAGGCTAAATCGTGAAATTTATTGACGAATTCAGAGACCCGGCGTTAGCTAAAAAGCTGGTCCAGCAAATCCGTAGTGAGGTTACAGAAGCCGAAAAACGCACAGCCGCTCCCTTAAAACATCCTATCCAACTGATGGAATTCTGCGGTGGGCATACACACGCGATCTTCCGCTTTGGCTTGCGGGAACTGTTGAAAGGGAAAGTGGCTTTACACTCTGGGCCAGGATGTCCTGTATGCGTAACAGCCGCAAAAGACCTGGATCAGGCCATCGCATTGGCGAAAGTCCCGGATGTTATCCTGACTACCTTTGGCGATATGGTACGGGTTCCTGGAAGCCAGGGGACATTGCAAGATGCACGGGCCGACGGGGCCGATGTCCGTATTGTTTACTCTGCCTTGGATGCCCTGACAATTGCACAGCAGAACCCGGAACGTCCCGTTATTTTTTTAGGTGTAGGTTTTGAGACCACTGCCCCCACTATCGCCGCTACCGTGATCCAGGCAGAAGAACGTGCCCTCTCTAACTTCAGTGTTCTGAGTTTACATAAGCTCACCCCACCGGCAATGCAAGCTATTCTAAATGCGGGCGAGGTCGCCCTGGATGGCATTATCGGGCCGGGACACGTAAGCGCTGTTATAGGCAGTGAAGCCTGGGATTTTCTGCCCCAAGATTATGGGATCTCGTGTGCCGTCTCAGGTTTTGAGCCACTGGATATGCTAGGGGCGATAGCGGCATTAGTACATGCAATTATTACCGGAACACCGGCGGTGATTAATACCTATGCACGGAGTGTACGTCCCGAAGGCAATATCATTGCTCAACAAATAATGGGACGGGTTTTTGAGATCGGAACTGCCCACTGGCGGGGATTTGGGCCGATTCCCGCCAGCGGGCTACAATTCCGGGACGCCTTTGCCCACCGTAACGCGGCAGAGCTGTTCCCGGTCGAAGTTAAAGAGAGTAAAGAGCCGCCGGGATGCCGTTGTGGTGAAGTTCTACGTGGGGTGATTTTGCCTACAGAGTGCCCACTCTTTGGCAAAGTCTGCACCCCACGGTCACCGGTAGGCCCGTGTATGGTTAGTGCCGAGGGCGCATGTGCTGCATATTTTAAATACGGAGAAACTGATTATGAGTGATCGTATTCTTCTCGCCCACGGCAGTGGTGGTGTATTGAGCCACGAGTTAATCCGGGATGTTTTTGCCCGTCATTTCGATAACTCAATTTTAAACGCTATGAACGATGCCGCATTATTACCGGATATTGGCACCGGGCAATTAGCTTTCACCACTGATTCTTATGTGGTGCAACCGTTATTTTTCCCCGGCGGCGATATTGGCGAATTAGCTATTTGTGGCACCGTTAACGATTTAGCCGTTGCCGGCGCGCAGCCTCGCTACCTTAGTTCGGGCTTTATCCTTGAAGAGGGGCTATCCCTTGAGACTTTGGAGCGTGTTGTCTGCTCAATGGCCGAAACCGCCCACACTGCCGGTGTGCAAATTGTTACCGGTGATACCAAAGTTGTTAACCACGGGGCTGCCGACGGGCTTTTTATTAACACAGCCGGTATAGGTGTTGTTCCCCCAGGACTTAAGTTAGGCCCCCAATATCTTCAACCAGGAGACGTTATCCTTATCAATGGGACAGTTGGAGACCACGGATTAGCCGTTATGTTACAACGCGAGGGATTGGCCTTTGACTCCCCCTTGGAAAGCGATACAGCACCTCTCAATAAGTTGATTTCTACATTGTTAGAAGCTGTTCCAGGCAAAGTACACTGTATGCGAGATGCTACCCGGGGCGGATTAGCAACGGTGCTTAATGAATGGACGGCAGCCGGTATAGGCATTGAGATTGAAGAAACCCAAGTGCCGGTGAAAGAAGCCGTCAATGCAGCATGTGAGTTCCTGGGCCTAGACCCGCTGTATGCGGCTAATGAGGGAAAGGTCGTGATTGCCATAGACAGAGATGCAGCAGAGACAGCATTAGCCACTTTACAAAGCCATCCACTGGGTACAGAGGCCGCCATTATCGGGAAAGTGACCGGGGAACATATAGGGCGGGTGGTTTTACATACGCCTTATGGAGCACGGCGAATTATCTCGATGTTGACCGGAGCGCAATTGCCGCGTATTTGTTAAGGTATAGTTGAGAAATCTCGACTCCACCGCTGTGCCGGACAGAAGACAAGTTAACTTGTCCTACATATCTTCCGTATAACCGCACAGAGCTAGTGCCCGTGGCCCGGTGTGTACCCCCAATACAGGAGAGACAATAGTAATAAGCAGTTCCGCAGGAGCATACTCACGCTCGACTTTAGCCGCCAGATCAGAGGCTTCTTGATATGCTGCATTATGCAGCACAGCAATATGCATCTTTTTGCTGGTGTCTATACGCTTGAAAAAATCTGTGTAAAGCGCTTTTATAGCCCGCTTACGGGTACGGGAACGCTCACCGGCCTCAACCCGCCCGGTTTCGTGGTCTACATAGATTTGGGGTTTAAGGTCTAATAGAGACCCTATAAACCGGGTCGCCCCTCCAATGCGTCCCCCCTTATGCAGATATTCCAAGGTGTCTAGACTAATAATATAGACCATACTCTTCCGGGCGTTATCGGCCGCCGTTATCATAGCCTGGGCGTCTCCACCACTCTTACGGGCGCGGGCAGCCGCTAATACCTGCCAGCCCAAGCTCATAGAATTAGACCGGGAATCTACAACATAGACGGGAATATCCACCATTGTCGCAGCCTGTTGGGCTGACTCTACAGTACCACTCATAGCACTACTGATTGTAATCGTGACGATTTCCTCGGCCCCCTTGGCTTTAGCCCGCTCATAAGCCGCCACGAAATCACCAGGGGTGGGTTGGGAAGATTTGGGGAATCGGGGGTCCGTCACCAATCTTTTGTAAAAATCCTCTGAGGTAATATCTACTTTCTCACGTAGTTCCTCATCTCCCCAAATAATGGATAGGGGAACGAAATCTATATCATATTGCTCCCGAAGCGCTGCCGGAGCATCACACGTACTATCTGTAATTAATGCGATCTTATTCTTAGCCATCTCTATACACTCCCACCTATGAATACACATTGAATAATAATTACTTAGTGTAAGACTCTACAAGCTGTTAACAAGTCTTTACACGGACTATAAGTATACCTCAAAAATGTATATACTGTAGGCAACACCCCATGTGCCTAAATGATATGTAGGTCTGATTCATAAAAAATAAGGATTGACGAACGTTAAGCATCTGACTATAATTTGATTATGAGCACAAAGCGACATGCGGAGTACAAATGGGACGCCAAGAGTATCCGGGCACTGCGCCAGTATATGAGCTTATCACAACAGCAGATGTCCGAAAGACTCGGTATACGACAGCAAACAGTAAGTGAATGGGAAACAGGGATGTATGAGCCACGCGGCGGGATGTGTACATTACTCACAATGGTTGCAGAACGGGCGGGGTTTAAGCCGACTTACTTATCCGAAAGCGAAGCACCTAATTGGCATGCGCACCCCTTATATCAATTGAACCTGAAACCAAGGGCTTTAAAGGCCCTCCGGCAGGCCGGGATAGAAACTGTAAGTCAGGCACTTGAACAACTTGCCAAAGGGGAAGACACGC
Organism: Anaerolineae bacterium; assembly: GCA_016928755.1. Lineage (GTDB taxonomy): Bacteria > Chloroflexota > Anaerolineae > B4-G1 > SLSP01 > JAFGKB01. The sequence continues at coordinate 5,241 of JAFGKB010000249.1, forward strand.
TACTAGACATACCAGATTTTGGTCAACGCTCATTGGAAAAACTCAAACAAGCATTGCGAAAACACGGCTTAATTTACTAATGAAATACATTGTGTCCTCTGTTTTCCTCGTTTTTGATCTTGACACAAAACACGTTTACGTGTAGAATAAGAGAACCCCATAACGGGGTTTTCTTATAGAGAATATTACACGTTAACGATTAAGATGACAGAATAGACAAAAAAAATCTCATAAAGGAGGGAAAAAATGGGGACCTATGGCCTGGAAGGTGTGCTTCGCGCATGGGATATGGGCAAGATCACCACAGAACAAGCAATCGGACAAATCCTCTTAATCATGACCGAGTTCCACAAACGCATCAGCGCGCTAGAACGCAACAGAAACAAAAACCACAATAACGCCGCACAAGAACCAAAATTACAAGCATAACTACGAACATAACTACAAACATAACTACAAACATAACTACAAACATAACTACAAACATAACTACAAACATAATCAGAGTATCATCCCTTCTCTGAAGTACAAGTAAGCGTAATCAAAAGAAGTCTGTTGAACTTGTTCATTCTTTAGAACAATAATAACAGCACCCCGTCACGGGTTATGCTACAGGTATTAAGAGAAGGGTTTTTTATTAGTCCTCAGTGTTGTATGTTTCAGAATCCTCGAGCACCATATTACAAGTTGTCATAGTATCCACGAAAAGCAGCGCTGCCGGAATATTAGGATAACGGGTGTCTTCTTGTGCCGCTGTGGTGTCGTTATTATGGGTCAACTCATACTCTTGGATCAGTACTGAAGCCGGGATATTCAACCCATGCTCCAAATTACGAATCATACGCAGAGTCAAGGCGCGTTTACGGTTCATAACCTCAGAAACACGTCCCCGGCTACCAATATAAGGCTCTAAATCACGCCGCGATAAACCGCGGATGTCCATATAGTATTCAATGGCAGAAATAGGATCAGGCAGTGGAATTGGATAATGATCTGTTTCATAAGCCTCTACTAATGTTGCTAAAACTGCCAATTTATCTGCTTCAGGGGTATTTGGAGCAGTATCAATCAGCCGGTCAATTTCTTCAAGAGCGGCTTCATAATCTTCTTCTGTTCTAATAGGTTTTACATCCATTTTACTTCTCCTAACACATTATATCAACGCAGCGTCTATGCGGTCATATTGACTGCGCGAAGAGGTTGTTCAGCAGCGGAGTGTATTTGCCAAAACTCTTTAAGTCGTTTGACAGTAATAATATGCATGATTTATTCCTAAGCTATTATACCCTGTTCCCGTTTTGGGATCAAGAGAAGAAGGGGAATTGATGACATGATGTGTAAGATTTATTTTACACATCATGTCATCAATCTCACGTATCACGCTTTACGTTTCACCCTCCAACCCATTATCACCATTGCCAACGGCAAAAGGGCTGCCGGACAAAGACCCGTTCCGTTATCTTCAGAATCCGTTTCAATGGGTTCTGTTGTCGCAACCGGTTCTGGCCCATCACTTGATTCCGGTTCATCTGGGGTATCTGCAACCGGGGGCGGCTGTATGTCACCGGAGATCAAAGCCAAGTCATCAATCCAGAAAACCCCCGCATTAACCGGCACAAAATTAAAGCCTAACCCTACAACTTGTTTAGGGTCAAAGGCGGGCAATCCGGTGTCGTCGGCCCACTCGGCGCGGGCGAAATCACTCCAAGCGAAGTTAAATTGTACCCAATTCTGAACACTCTCTTCAGGTGTCTCAAAATGTACGATAAAAGGCGTTGACGCCTCCGGGTTACCCGCAAGTAACACTAACGCCAGCACTTGTCCGGGTTCCTCAGACTGCAACCAGAAGGAAAGACCATCAGCACCACTCCAATCCTGGTGACTCTCGAAATAGCGGCCACTGTCACCCCATCCATCTGTTAATATCTCATACGTAATACGCAAAGATGTGTCGCCACTGTGCGCAACCTGGGTATCCAGTCCCGATTCAACCGTGGAACCTTTATCATCCCCATAAGACTCCCAATAGTTCTCAGCTTCCATAGCGTCAATTACACCCAACATAGTGGTATTTGGAGGTTCGTTAATATCCTCAACCGGTGCATCTTGTTCTGGTGTAACGGCAGGGGGTAACTCCTGAACCGGGGTGGCCGTTGGTGGGTTCTTTACAGGGGGCGAACCGGATTGCCAACGATTAAAATAAACATTCAGCAGCGGGACAAACTCAGCCGTAGCCTTTTGGTGTCCGGCAGTTGTAGGATGGCTATCCCCATTAGGGTCAGAAGGATAGGCAGAGAAATCACTAGCTACTGTTTGAGTATGTTCTATCGCGCCATTTACCCAACGATGATGGTTCTCTTCAGCCGTCAATACATTGTAATAATCGAAAACCGCCACATTGTTATAGGCGTAATCCGACAGCCAATCATTGACCAGCCAATTATTGAAAGCCCGTGCATTTGCGGCTCTTTGTTTGGGTGCTACAGCATCAGAACCATACTCTCCCTTTGCCATTGGGGGAGCCGTGATAACAATAAAGAGTTTATCCTGACGAGTTTCAAAATAGGTCAGCAGGTTGTCATAAACTGCCTTAGCGTTGCTGACGGTGTACTCAGCGTTGGGAACCGCGGCCGGTAAATCGTCAGGGGCACCATAAAGGTCGGAGTTGGGAAAACAGGATTTGAACATGATGATCTGATTCTCCCCGCCGGGACCAGAAGCCAACCGTGACCAGGCCCCAAAATCACCGATGTTCTGGTCGCTTTCATTATAGAGAGCATCAAGGTAAGTCTCCCGGTCTGGCCCGGTGAACCACTCCGGCCAATTGGGAATGTCGGTGCGGTCACCGATGCTATCCGGTCCCCATCCGTAGTTAGTGGCACTGACAAAATAGTTATTATCGCGCAGTGCCATGCCAAGGCCGCCATAAGGTTGATCGTTATTGGGATCGGCCAGCCAATTACCACCGGTGGAATGATGAATAAA